>JALOSN010000439.1 GCA_025458415.1 Hydrogenophaga sp. | reverse complement strand
GCCAACCACGTCGAGATGCGCTTCAAGCAGATCTTCGCGGTGGTGCGGCCGGTGGAGCTCTCGCCCCAGATCCAGCCCCTGATTCCCACGCCCGGCCACAGTGCCTACCCCAGTGGCCATGCCACCGAGGCCTTCATCGCCGCGACCGTGCTTGACGCCCTGCTGCGGGCCGCCCGGCCAGGCGCCAGCCACAAGCAGGGCAATGACGACCGTCGCATCCAGCTGCAGCGTCAGGCCTACCGGATTGCCGTCAACCGCACCGTGGCCGGCGTGCACTACCCGGTCGACTCGGCGGTTGGCCGGGTGCTGGGCACGCTGTTGGGCGAGTTCATGGTGGGTCGCTGCAGCGGCGCCAGCCTGCGCCAGCGCGAGTTTCTGGGCAGCACCTACGCTGGCCCTGGCGGCAGCGCGCGCGACTTTGACCTGCAAGACTCGATCGACAACGGAGAAGCCGGTCGCCAGGTGGGCCCGGCCTTCGGCTTGCCGGACGGTCCCTTGATGGCCTGGCTCTGGAACGAGGCCGTCAAGGAGTGGCAATGAAGGCCGGGCGCCCGGGCGCCCGCCCTGCCCCCGGTCACTGGGTGGATCTGCCCCGAGGCCGTTTCACCGGCATCGATTGGTCGGCGCCTGATGCCCTGAACCACAGCGACCCGTACCTGGCCTGGGCCGAGTCCACCGATTTTTCGGGCTTTCGCGACGCCTATGGCCGACCCGCCCGTCCCGACTGGTTGCCCCTGCTGATCGAACTGGCACCGGGCTGCAGTGTGGCCGACCTCGTCGCTGCCGCCGACCCCGCCTGGTTGCAGGTGCCCAAGGTCTACCTCAGCTTCGGAACCACCTTGCGCTTTTGCACTGCCCGCGCCCGCCGCGGCTTTTTTCAGGCGCTGCAAGCTGGCCGGGCCCTGCATGACCGGGTGCTGCGCTACGACCTCGGGCTGCCCGTGGGCCACCACGCCCGCCCGCTGGCCAGCCACGCGGCCGATGCCCATCCGCCCGCCGGACGGCCCGCCCCGGTCAGGGGCCATGTGCTGGTCCTGATTGACAACGGCCTGGCGCTCGCCCATGCCGATTTCCTCGATGGACCGAAGCACCGAACCCGCGTGGCCGCCTTCTGGCGCCAGGACGAAACGCAGGGCCCCCACGGCCGGGCTGCGGTCTCGCCCCACCCCAAGCCGCTCGATCCATCGCGCGCCGGCCCCGCACCCGAGGACCTGGGTTACGGCCATGAGCTTTCGCAGGCGGCCATCCAGTCGGCGATCACCGCCCACACCCGCCAGGGGCACGTCGACGAAGACGCGCTGTACCGTCACTGGCAAATGTGGGAACTGAACCATGCGGTTCATCATGGCACCCATGTCAGCAGCCTGGCAGCCGGGCCGCAGGTCTACACCCGCACCATCGGCACCGAAGACAGCCCGCCCGACTGGAAACCCGCACACGACGACGCCTCGCGCGCCTCCCTGCTCGTGGCCCAGCTGGACTGGGCCAGCGTGGCCGACAGCTCGGGCGGTGCCCTGAGCGTCAGCGTCATGGACGCGCTGGCCTGGGCGCTGAGCCGCTGCGCCGCCGACGCCCAGGTCACCGTCAACATCAGCTGGGGTGCCCTGGCCGGCCCCCACAACGGCAGCTCCATGCTGGAAGCGGGCATGGCCCAGTTGATTGCCGCCAGTGGCCGCAGTTGCCAGCTGGTCATCCCGGCAGGCAACGCCTACCAGGCACGCACCCATGCCAACGCCTTGCTCACCCCCCTGACGAAGAAGGCCAAAGGCCAAGGGGTGCCACAGCACGGGTGCCATGAGGCCACCCTGCACTGGCGCCTGCCACCCGACGACCACAGCCAGAGCTTCCTGGAGCTGTGGTTCGAAGACCTCGATCCGCGAACACCTGAGCTTCGGTCGCTGGAGATCGAGCTGACCCCACCCGGGGCTCGCGCGCCCTTGCCACGGATCCGCCTGGGACAAAGCAGGCTCTGGCCATCGGCGGCGGCACCGCAGGTGGCCGTGCTGTTTCCAAAAACGAGTGCCCTCGGTCACCCGGGCAGTTGTGCTTTGATCGCCCTGGCGCCCACAGCCCGCTGGGCACGCCAGTCGTGGCTGGAGGACCGCCACTACGACACGGAAGGGGGGCTTGGTGGCTTCATCGACCACGCGGACAACCCTTCACTGGTGCGGCGCAGCGGCACCTTCAACGACATCGCGACCGGTGATGGCACGGTGTCGGTGGGGGGCGTGCGCTATTTCGGCAGCGCCATGGACCCGATGGCCCGCTACAGCCCGCGCTCACCCGACCCGGATGCCGGCCGCCCTGAACGTGCCCATGTCCAAAAGGTGCCCGACCGGTTTGCGGTCAGTGACGACCATGCCACCCTATGGGGCGTGCGTTCGGCCGGCACCCGCAGTGCGGCCAGGGTCCGGCTGGTGGGCACCAGCATGGCCGCACCCCAGGTGGCGCGCGACCTGGCAAATCGGAAAAACGGTTCAGGCCCTTGAACGACGGCAGGCCGCTCACCAGCGCGCCGGCAACGGCTTGAGCAGCCAGATCCAGCGGTCACGGACGGCGATGTAGCCGCCGGTCTCCAGATCCCGCAGCAGGCGACTGACCATCTCGCGCGAGCAGGCCAGGTGCTGCGACATGGCCTGGTGGGTCAGTCGCTCACCCACCATGCGCTCACCTTGCGCGTTCGGGTCCAGCGCCAACTGGTTGAGAAACCGCACCAGCCGGCCATAGACATCGATCAAGGCCACATTGCGCGCGCTTTCGGTGGCCAGTCGGGCCCGTCGGATCAACCGCCCCATGAGCTCCAGCGCAAACTCGGGCTGTTGCCCAATGTAGTCGAGCAGGACCTCACGCGTGATGACAGCGCAGGTGCTGGGTTCCATGGCCTCGACATTGGCCGACCTCGGCCCACCGTCAAGCGACATTTCACCCACGTACTCGCCCGGCCCGTAAATGCCCAGCGTCAGCTCTTTTCCCTGCCCATCGCCCAGGAAAGCGCGCAAGCGTCCCTGCTGGACGATGTAGAGCGTGTCGCCGGTCTCACCCTCCTGGATCAGCAGCGCGCCACGCCGATAACGCCTTTGTACCCCCATGCCGGCGAGCGCCAGAATGTGGGATGAAGGCTCGGTGTGATTGGGCAGCTGGGCGCTCATGGAAGGTCAGATGTGGGCAAAATCCGATGAATTTTGCGCCACCGGGGTGATGATGCGCAAGGCGGGCACCACAGGCGGCAGGCTGTTGACCCGCTGCATGAGCTTGCGGATGCTACAGCAACCGGTCTTTTCGCGCAGCGACTTGACCTGGCTGCGGACCGTGGATTCGGCCACGCCATGCTCTCTGGCAATGTCCGGCACCCCCAGCCCGCGGCACAGTCCGATCATGACCGACTCCTCACTCGGGCTCAGGCCCTTGCTGCGGGCAAACATGCGAACCGCCAGGTTGTCGGAAGTGCTCTGGCGCTGCATGAGCACCAGCACCGTGGGCGACTCG
>JALOSN010000022.1 GCA_025458415.1 Hydrogenophaga sp. | reverse complement strand
CGACATCGCGCCGGGCTACGACCACATCGCCAGCGCCATCGGCGCGGCCATGATCGGCTGGATGGGCACCGCCATGCTGTGCTACGTCACGCCCAAGGAGCACCTGGGCCTGCCGGACCGCGACGACGTGAAGCAGGGGATCATCGCCTACAAGATCGCGGCGCACGCCGCGAACATTGCAAAGGGCCATCCCGGTGCCCGGGCGCGCGACGACGCGATGAGCAAGGCGCGCTTCGAGTTCCGCTGGCGCGACCAGTTCGCGCTCGGCCTGGACCCGCAGACGGCCGAGGCCTACCACGACGAGACGCTGCCCAAGGACAGCAGCAAAGAAGCGCATTTCTGCTCCATGTGCGGACCCAAGTTCTGCAGCATGAAGATCACGCAGGACGTGCGCGACTACGCGGCGGCCAAGGGTCTGAGCGAGGAACAGGCCCTGGCCGAAGGCATGGCGCAGAAGAGCGCGGAGTTCAAGGCGGTGGGCGGCGAGTTCTACGTTCCGGTGGATTCGCTCACATCGAAGACCGCCTGAGCCATGGCCTCGCGCATGAAAGTCGGCATCGTCGGCGCGGGTGTGCTCGGACGCCTGCTGGCCTGGCAGCTCGGTCGTGCCGGGCATGCGGTGACGGTGTTCGATCCGGCACCAGGCCCACAGGCACCGGAGCCCGGGTCGCTGACACAGCGTCAACCCTGCGCGGCGGGCTTCACCGCCGCCGGCATGCTCAGCCCCGTCGCCGAACTGGACAATGCCGGCCCGGTTCAGGCGGGTCTGGGCTGGCGTTCGCTGGGCCTTTGGCGCAAATTGGCGGAGCAGTTGCGGACGGCCGGTTGCGCCGCCCCGCTGTTCGCGCAGCACGGCAGCCTGATGCTGGCGCACGGAACCGACCGGGGGGCGGCACAACGCGTGCTGGCCCGGCTGCAGGCGGCCACGGACGTGGCCAAGGAACTGCCTGCGCCGCAGCCGCTGGATCGCGCAGCGCTCAGCGCTCTGGAGCCTGCCGTGGCGCCCGACCTGCACGCCTGGCTGCTGCCCGAGGAAGCCCAGGTCATGCCGCGCGACCTCCTGCAGGCCTTGGCCGTGTACGCCCCGAACGTGCACTGGTGCTGGGGAGAACGGGCCGAACGGGTGGAAGCCGGCCGCATCACAATGGCCGATGGCGAAACGGTGGCCTTCGAGCTGGCCATTGATGTGCGCGGGGTGGGTGCCCGGCCCGATATGCCCCTGCGTGGCGTGCGGGGCGAAGTCATCTGGCTGCACGCACCCGGTGTGACGCTGTGGCGACCGGTGCGGCTGCTGCACCCGCGGCACCGCGTCTATGTCGTGCCGCGACCGGGTGACTTGTTCGTGGTGGGGGCCAGCGAGATCGAGAGCGAAGACCGCTCACCCGTGAGCCTGCGCAGCGCTGTGGAGCTGATGGCGGCCGCGCACAGCGCCATCCCCGGTCTGGCCGAGGCCCGCATCGTGCACATGGAGTCCAACCTGCGCCCTGCCCTGCCCGACAACGAACCCCGTATAGAGCACGCTGATGGCCTGCTGCGCATCAATGGACTGTTCCGCCATGGGTGGCTGATCGCGCCCGCCCTGGTGGAGGACGCCCTGAGCACTTTGGGACTCTGCCCTGCGCCGCTGCGCGGCTTGATCCACCCCTTGGCACATGCACACCCATGCTGACCTTCAACGACCTCTCCCTGCCCTGCCCCGAAGGCCTGACGCTGGCGGCGCTGCTCGATTCGCAGCAGCTCGATGCCACCCGGGTAGCCACCGCCGTCAACGGTGAATTCGTTCCCCGCACCCAGCGCGAACAGACCGTGTTGAATCCGGGCGACACGGTCCTGACCTTCCAGGCCATTGTCGGAGGCTGACCCCATGACCGCCTCCGTCTGGGCGCCCTATGGCGTCGAACTCCAGAGCCGCTTCATGCTGGGCAGCGCGGGTTACCCTTCACCGCAGGTGTTGGCCGACAGCATCGCCGCCAGCGGCGCGCAGGTGGTCACCGTGGGCCTCAAGCGGACGCTGGCCGCGGCAGGCGACAACGGCTTCGTGGCTGGCATCGTCAACAGCGGCGTGCGCCTGCTGCCCAACACCGCCGGCTGCCGCACCGCGCGAGAGGCCATCACCCTGGCCCACATGGCGCGCGAGCTGTACGGCACGCACTGGATCAAGCTGGAGGTGGTGGGCGACGAGCACACCCTGCAGCCCGACCCCTGGGGCACAGTGGAAGCGGCAGCGCAACTCATCAAGGACGGCTTCGCGGTGTTTCCCTATTGCACCGACGACCTGGTCACCTGCCAGCGCCTGCTGGATGCGGGCTGCCAGGTGCTGATGCCCTGGGGCGCGCCCATCGGCTCGGGCCAGGGCCTGATCAACCCGTTTGCGCTGCGCACCCTGCGCGCGCGCCTGGCTGGCGTGCCACTGGTGGTGGACGCGGGCATCGGCGCACCCAGCCACGCCGCACAGGCCATGGAGCTCGGCTTCGATGCCGTGCTGCTGAACTCGGCCGTGAGCCAGGCCGTGGAGCCGGTGCGCATGGCCCGCGCCTTCGCACTGGCCATCGAAGCTGGCCGCCATGCATTTGAAGCCGGCGTGATGGCGCCACAGGACATGGCGGTGGCCAGCACACCGGTATCGGGACACCCTTTTCTGATCGGATGACACCATGACACCCATCATCTGGAGCATTGCCGGCACCGACAGCGGTGGCGGCGCCGGGCTGGCGGCCGACCAGCGTGCCGCCGACGCGCTCGGCGTGCACTGCTGCACCGTGGTCGCGGGCATCACCGCCCAGAGCACCACCGAAGTCACCCACATCGAGGCCACACCCCCGGCCGTGCTGCAGGCGCAGCTGGATACGCTGGCCAAGGACATGGCGCCACGCGTGATCAAGACCGGTCTGCTCGGCAGCGCCGAGAACGTCCGCGTGCTGGCCACCTTCGTCGACCGGCTGCGCCAGCAACAGCCATTGGCTGTGGTGGTCGATCCGGTGCTGCGCGCCAGCACCGGCGCTGCCCTGGCCGACGCCGAGTTGCGCGCTGCCTATCGCGACCTGTTGCTGCCACGCGCGACGGTCATCACCCCCAACCAGGCCGAAGCGGTCGCCCTGCTCGGTACTGACGCGCCCGATGACATTCCGTCTCAGGCCCGGGCGCTGCGCGCGCTGGGTTGCGAGGCCGTCGTCATCACCGGTGGCGACGCGGCCCTCATCCAGCGCCACGAAAGGCTGTCGCTCGACTGGCTGGACACCCCGCAGGCCGCCGGCTGGCTGGCTCTGCCCCGCGAGGCCACACCCCACAACCACGGCACAGGGTGCACCTTTGCCAGCGCGCTGGCCGCCGCACTGGCACTGGGCTGGGTGACCGCCGATGCCGCCGTGCTGGGCAAGATGGCTGCCACCCATGCGCTGCGACACGCTCGGGCGGTGGGCCGTGGGGTGGGACCGGTCATCGCGCGTGAAGGCTTCGCCACCGACCCCAGCCTGCTGCCGCAGCTGTCGCTGGATGAGACCCTTCCTCTCGCCTGGGCCTCCCGCCCCCGCGGCAGCCATCCGGGGGTATACGCCATCGTGGACAGCGCCGATCGGGTCGAGGCGGTGCTGGCGGTTCGACCGACCGTGGACACGATACAGCTGCGCATGAAGCGTCCACCCGAGCTGGACGAGGAGGGCTGGCGCGCCACCCTGGCCAAGGCCATCACGCGCAGCCAGCGCGCGGCCGAAGCTGCTGGCGCAACGCTGGTGGTCAACGACCATTGGCGCGCCGCCATCGAAGCCGGTGCGAAGGCATTGCACCTGGGTCAGGAGGATTTGCTGGCGATGTCCGAACAAGACCGCCTCGAACTGCAAGCGGCACGCGATGCCGGCCTCCAGCTGGGCATCAGCTCGCACAGCCTGTGGGAGCTGTGCCGCGCGGCGGCCATGGCGCCCGACCTGATCGCCTGCGGACCCGTATGGCCGACGACCACCAAGGACATGCCCTGGCTGCCGCAAGGTCTGGACAACCTGGCCTGGTGGGCGCACATGGCGCCCGCGCCGGTGGTGGGCATCGGCGGCATCCTGGAGCCGGCGCAACTGCAGGCGGTGGCTCAAGCTGGCGCAGCCGGTGGCTGTGTGGTGCGCGGGCTGGGTGACAACCCCGCCCTCACGCTGCCGGACTGGCTACAGGCGTGGCGGACCGGACAAGAGGCGGCCCACCGGGCGCCGCCTGCGCTGCCACACCCCACCCTGCCGCAAGAGCGTCAGCCCAGCACCTGATCCTGGGCCCGCTGCAGGTCGTCGGGTGCGCCGAACAAGACCAGCACGTCGTCCGGCTCCAGCACGGTGTCCAGCGGCGGGTTGAGCAGGCGCTCGCCCTGGCGCACCAGCGCCGCCACTGCCACCCGCTGCAGTGCCAGCGCTCCGATGGCCTGGCCGGCGGTGTGTCCGTCCTGCGGCACGGTCACCGGCAAAAGGCGGTCGGCGCCCTGCGCCTGGCCGTCGCCCGAGAGCGCATCGCCGCGATAGAGCTCGCCCAGCAGGCGGTAGCGGTGCATGCGCTGACTCTGGATCCGCCGCATGACGCGCTGCAGCGAAACATCCAGCATCAGCAGGGCTTGCGAGGCGATGACCAGACCGGCCTCCAGCGACTCGGGAATCACCTCCGTGGCACCGGCCTCCTGCAAGGCTTTGACATGGCTTTCGTCCCGGCAGCGTGCCATCACCGGCAGGTCAGGACGCGCGCGGCGCACGTGGGCCAGCACCCTGAGCGCCGCAGCCTGGTCATCAAAGCTGATGACCAGCATGCGGGCCTGCTCCATTCCCACGGCCGCGAGCACACCCGGGTCGGCCGAATCGCCGTAAAACACCGGCTCCGATGCCGCATGCGCCTGCCGGACTTTGGTCGGGTCCAGATCCAGCGCCAGGTAATGGACCGTCTCCTCTTCCAGCAAGCGAGCCACGCTCTGACCGATGCGCCCATAACCGCAAACGATCACGTGATCCCGCCAGTCACCGGTGGCCTGCAGTTCGGCGGAAGCCAGGTCTGGCGCCACCGGTTGTCGCATCTGGGCCGTCAACCAGGCGGCAATCGCGCGGTTGTGCCGGATCAGGAACGGTGCCATGAACATGGAGAACAAGACCGCGGTCAGGGTGACCTGCCCCAGCCGTTCGTCGATGACCTGTGCCTGCAGAGCAATGGCCAGCAAGGCAAAACCGAACTCGCCGCCCACCGCAAGCAACAGCCCGCAACGCCAGGCAGTCAGGGTGTCGATGCCCGACCAGCGCACCAACCGGAACACCAACACGGTCTTGGCCAGCATCAACACTGCCGCACCGACGAGCGCAGGCAGCCACACACTGGCCAGCGAGGCCGGGTTGAACAGCATGCCGATGCCCACAAAAAACAGGCCCAGCAGCACATCGCGGAACGGTCGGATGGTGGATTCCACCTGGTGCCGGAATTCGGTCTCCCCGAGCACCATGCCGGCCAGGAAGGCGCCAAAGGCCATCGACAGACCCAGGTGGCTGGAGCCCCAGGCGGCCAGCAAGGACACGAACAGCACGGTGAGCGTGAACAGCTCGGCCGAGCGGCGTTCCGCCACTGCGTGAAAGAATGGCCGCAACAGCCATCGCCCGGGCCCGAACACCAGCACGAAGGCCAGCACCGCCTTGCCCAGTGCCAACACCAGGGTGCTGCCAATTTCTGTGGTACTGGCCGCCACGCCCAGCACAGGAATCACCACCAGAAACGGCACCGCAGTCACGTCCTGGAACACCGACATGGCGGTGCCCAGTCTACCGTGCCGACTGTTCTCCTCACCTTGTTCCATCAGCTGCCGGGTGATGATGGTGGTGGATGACTGCGCGAACACCGCACCCACCACAAAGGCCGCCGCCGGACCCAGCCCCCACAGCCAGGCCAGCAGCCCCACCAGCAAGGTGGTGAAGGCCACTTGCCCGCTGCCCAGACCCAGTACCTGCCGTCGCAGCGCATGCAGCTGGGGCAGGGAAAAGTTCAGTCCCACCGTAAACAGCAGGAAGACGATGCCGAATTCCGCCAGGGTCCAGATCTGGCTGGCATCGACCACCGGCCCCCATGTGTAGGGTCCCAGCAAGACGCCCACCAGCAGGTAGCCCAGGCTCGACGGAAGCCGCAGGCGCTGGAACCCAACCACCACGGCCACCGACACGCCCAACAACAGCAGGATCTGGATCAGGCCTTCGGGGGTCACGGTCATGGCAGGTGTATCGAGCTGCAGTTTTGCAGGCATTATCGGCTCTGGGCGAGAGACCTTCGGAACCGAAAGACGGACCGCTTTTTCATCTGAATCAAATCGTCAGCCTGCAGCTGTTCCTACAATCAAAACATGCACGAAGCTCCCTTCTCCGAATTTGCCCTGTTGCTGATGGCGGCCGCCTTTGCAGGAGCATTGTTCGTGCGACTCAAGCAGCCGGTGCTTATTGCCTACATCGTGATCGGCATTGCACTGGGGCCTGCCGGCTTTGGTCTGGTCAAGGCACATGAGCAGATCGAACTGCTGGCCCAGATCGGCGTCACGGTGCTGCTGTTCGTGGTGGGTCTCAAGCTGGACATCACCCACGTCAGGCACATCGGCCCGGTGGCCCTGGCCACGGGACTGGGGCAGCTGACCTTCACCATCATCTTCGGCTTCATCCTCATCCTGCTGCTGGGCAAGACCCCCATCGAAGCCCTTTATGTGGCCGTGGCGCTGACCTTCTCCAGCACCATCATCATCGTCAAGCTGCTGAGCGACAAACGCGAACTCGACAGCCTGCACGGGCGCATTGCCGTGGGTTTTCTGATCGTGCAGGACCTGGCCGTGGTGCTGGCCATGATGGCGATGAGCGCCCTCAAGACACCGGAGCTCGATGCCACCGGCGAGGTGGCGTGGATGAGCGTGGCCTTGTCACTGGTGGGTCGAGTGGTGGCCGCGGCTGCCCTGCTGGCCGTGGCCATGCGTTACATCATCCCGCGTGTGGTGGCGTCCATGGCCAAAAGCCAGGAACTGCTGCTTATCTTTGCCCTGGCCTGGGGTGTGGCCCTGGCGGCGCTGGGTGAATGGGCCGGCTTCTCCAAGGAGGCCGGCGCCTTCATGGCCGGCTTCTCGCTCGCGTCCACACCGTTTCGCGAGGCCATCAACGCGCGCCTGACGGGCATCCGCGACTTCCTGTTGCTGTTCTTCTTCATCGATCTGGGCGCCAAGCTGGAGATGTCCACCCTGGGTGCCGAGCTGTGGCCGGCCGCCGTGCTCTCGCTGTTCGTGCTGATCGGCAACCCGCTGATCGTCATGGCCATCATGGGCTACATGGGCTACCGACGCCGCACCGGCTTCCTGGCCGGTCTCACCGTGGCACAGATCAGCGAGTTTTCCATCGTGTTCGTGGCCATGGGCATCACCCTGGGCCATGTCGGCGTGACGGCGCTGGGACTGACCACGCTGGTGGGGCTGATCACCATCACCCTGTCGACCTACATGATCCTGTACTCGCACTCCTTGTACGACCGGCTGGCTCCCTGGCTCAAGTGGTTCGAGCGAAGGACCCCGTACCGCGAACTGGCCGTGGAAGACGATGCGGACCGCAAGATCGAAGCCGACATTCTGGTGTTCGGCATGGGCCGCTATGGTGGCCGACTGCTGCAGCGCCTGCATGCACAGGGCGTGGCTGCTCTGGGCGTGGACTTCGACCCCGAGGCGGTGCGCGACTGGCACCACAAGGGCGTGCCCATGCGCTTCGGCGATGCCGAAGACCCGGATTTCCTCGAATCTCTGCCGCTCAAGGACGCGCGGTGGGTGGTCAGCACCCTGCCCCAGATTGACTCCAATCGGGCACTGCTGCACGCCCTGCGCGCCAACGGCTACAAAGGCCAGGTGGCGGTGGCGGTGCGCGACGAGTACCAGGCCAAGGTGCTGGCCGAGGCTGGCATCGACCGCATCTTCAACCTGTTTGACGATGCAGCCGAGCAGGCCACCCGCAAGGTCTGCGAGGCCTTGACCGGCCGCCAGCCTGAAGGTGCCGGACAATGAAGGACCCGACCATGAACACCCCTGAGCAGATTCCGCACCTCATGCACATTGCCTCGGCCACCGACTTTTCGGCAGCGGCCGGTATTGCTGCCGATCGTGCCACCCGCATGGCAGCGCGGTACCGCGCGCGTCTGAGCCTCATCCATGTCATCAGCAGCGGCTGGGTCGACGAACTGCGCACCTGGCTCACCGACGGCAGCCAATGGCAGGAAAAGCTCGCGGTCGAGACCCGGGGCAGGCTTGACGCGGAAGCCTCCCGTCTGTCCGCTCCTGGCGCAACCGCTGTCATGCCGCTGTTGCTCGAAGGGCACCCGGTCACTGCACTGACGGAGACTGTGGTCGAACAGGCGATTGACCTGCTCGCGGTCGGTGCACGCGGCAGCAATCCGCTGCATCACCTGCTGGTGGGCACCACAGCCGAGCGACTGCTTCGCAAGGTAACCTGTCCGCTGCTGGTGGTGCGTCACCCACCCCATCAGGACTACCAGCGTGTGCTGGTGCCACTGGACTTTTCGCCCTGGTCGGAGCGCGCAGTGGCCCTGGCACGACAGGTGGCCCCCGACGCGGTGCTGGTGCTGATGCACAGCTTCTCCATTCCTTTCGAGGAAAAGCTTCGGTTTGCCGGCGTGGACGATGCCACCCTGGCTCACTACCGCGAGAAGGCCCGGGTCGAGGCGCGACAGAAAATGCAGGATTTTGTGCTGGCCAACGGCCTGCGCGACAACGAGTACCAGTTCTGCCTGACCGAAGGCGATGCGCCGACCCACATCCTCACCCAGGCCAGGGAGCGGGGCTGTGACCTCATCGACGTGCTGGTCTCCACCACGCACACGCCATGAGTTCCAGCACCCCGACCGACCACGACCTGCCACCGCTGAACGCCACACCCCCCGGTTTCTACCGCCATTACAAGGGCGGCTGGTACGAGGTGATCGACACCCTGCGCTGCAGCGAGACCCTGCAGGGCATGACGCTGTACAGAGCGCTCTATGGCGGCTTCGGGCTGTGGGTACGGCCGTCCGCCATGTTCGGCGAGACCGCGGTGTTCGAGGGCCGCGAGCAGCGCCGGTTTGCCTTGCACGACCCCGCTCTGGTGCCGCTGGGCGACCTGCCCACGGCACACGCGCTGGTGGCCCACCTGAGCGGCCGGGCCTGGCGCGAACTCGGCCTGAGGCTGGACGAGGCGCTCAGGCGGCCACCGCCCGAGCCGACCACCTGCTGCGGCCGAGGCTGCAACGGCTGCGTGTGGGAGGGCTACTACGAAGCCCTGCACCACTGGCGGGTCGATGCGCTGGCGCTGGTGGGCGCCTGAGACTCAGCCGCCAGGGCGGATGTTGTTGCGGGCGATCACCTCGGCCATGGCCCGGGCATCGCTCTGCATGCGCCGCGCCAGGCCTTCGGGTGAAGTGCCGGCCACCTGCCAGCCCTGCGCAAAAATCTTCTGGCGGATATCAGGGCGGCGCACGATGTCGGTGATCAGGGCCGACAGGCGCTGCACATGCACCTTGGGCAGGCTGTTGGGGGCCGCCACCGCGTTCCAGATCTCCAGCTGCAGCTGCGGCACACCGATCTCGCTCAGGCTGGGCAGCTCGGGCACGACGCTGCTGCGGCCGGCCGAGGTGACCCCAATGGCCCTGAGCTTGCCGGCGCGCACCTGCGGCATGGCCAGGCCCGGCGGCAGCAGGGCCATCTGCAGCTCGCCCGAGAGCATGGCATTGATGACCTGCGGATTGCCCGGGTAAGGCACGTGCACCGGAGCGATGCCGGCACGCGACTTGAGCAGTTCCATGCCGATGTGGGCCACCGTGCCCACGCCGGGGGTGCCGTAGTTCCAGCGGTCACCGGCCTCGCGTGCGGCAGCGAGGAAGCCGGCGCCGTCGGCCCCCACCTTGGGCGAGGCCGCCAGCACCAGTGGCGCCACCGCCAC
>JALOSN010000438.1 GCA_025458415.1 Hydrogenophaga sp. | reverse complement strand
CTTGGGGTCGCCATGGAAACCGAGCGGGTCACCGTCGACCAGGGTGTTGCCCCAGAAGTAGCGCTGGCGCCGCACCTTGGCCCAGGGCCAGTACAGGCCGAGCGTGACCACAATCAGCAGCAGGTTGACGATCCAGATGCGGAAGTACTCGCTACCGGAGCCGGTGAAGGTGATGTCCAGACGGTGCACCGAGACCTCCTCCAGGGCCTCGGCAGCCGGATCGGCATGTTCCATGTGACAGCAGGCGTTGTTGTTCTTGAGGCGGCATTCTGCCAGCCTTGGTCAACACCGCCGTCACACGGCGGCCGGGTCGGGCGGACATCAGGCGGCCACCAGCCTGGCACCGCGGCGCGAACCGGCCCACTCCAGTTCGGCCAGCACAAACACGAACGCCGCCTGCAGCAACACCCAGCCCAGACCCAGCGGGGTGAGGGCCAGCCCGGCGCCGAAGGCCACCCACAGGCTGGCCGCCACCCAGGCAAAGTTCGCCACAGCCAGCACGCGCACGCCGGCCATGGGGGTTTCGGCTCTTGAGGCCAGCCAGGACGACAGGGCCACCGCGCCGAACACGACCACGACCGCGGCCTGCAACCAGGTGACAGGCAGGCCGGTGAGGCCAGACAACCAGTCGGTCAGCGCCAGATGGGACAGGCCCATGCCCAGGCCGGCGGCGGCATCCATCCAGAGCACGCGGCGCAGGGTGGTAGCAGAAACATGGAACATGGTGAACTCCTTGAAGTGACAACGATGGGAGCCCCGATGCTGCGCGGCCCGGTGCAGCGCGTCCATGACCTCGCAGGTCATGCACCAGCGCCGGATCGGCCCTACCATGCGCCCATGTCGCCCCTCCTTGCACCCCACATCCACAGCCGTCGACTCTCGGTCGGTGACCACCTGCGCCACTGGCGCCAGCTGCGCCGCCTGAGCCAGCAGGACCTGGCGCTGGACGCCGAGCTGTCCACCCGTCACCTGAGTTGCGTGGAGAACGGCAAGGCCAGCCCCAGCCGCGAGCTGGTGCTGCGCCTGTGCGAGCGCCTGGCGGTGCCGCTGCGCGAGCGCAACGCCTGGCTGGTGGCGGCCGGCTACGCACCCATGTACCGCGAGCACGCGCTGGACGACCCGGCCATGCGCGCGGCACGGCAGGCGGTGCAGCATGTGCTGGACCGGCACGAACCCTGGCCCGCCGTGGCCTTCGACCGGCACTGGAACCTGGTGCTGTCCAACCGCATGGTGGCGCCCCTGCTGGCCGGTGTGGACGCGGCCTTGCTGCAGGCGCCGGTCAACCTGCTGCGCATCAGCCTGCACCCGGGCGGCCTGGCGCCGCGCATCCTCAACCTGGACCAGTGGCGCGAGCACCTGTTCGATCGCCTGCGGCTGCAGGTGCGGCAGACCGGCGACGCGGGCCTGGCCGAACTGCTGGCCGAGCTGCAGGCCTACCCCGGCCAGACGGAGGGCCAGGGCACCCGGCTGGACGGCGAGCACCGCGGTGTGCTGATGCCGTTTCTGGTGCAGACGCCGCTGGGCCTGCTGAACCTGGTGAGCACCACCACGGTGTTCGGCTCACCGGTGGACATCACGCTGCAGGAACTGGCGCTGGAGACGTTCTTCCCCGGTGACGGGGCCACGGCCGAGGCCTTGCGACGGCTGGCGGCGCAAGCCGACTGACGGCGCCGTGTCGGGCCGGGCGGTGTCAGGTTCCGGGCGCACCGGTCGATAACCAAGCATGGGCGCGCCGCTGCGCGGCCTGTTTCATGTCCCGGTCCGGCGGTCGCGCAGACCGCGCGCACCGCCACGGCCGAATGGACGCTGTCGGCCGACGGCCAGCACATCGTGCTGACCCGCTCGCGCCTGCTCTGGCCGCGCTGCGTCGAGGGCATGCAATGGAACGGCAGGACCTGCGTGGGCACACCCTTGTGGGTCGACCATGCACAGGCGCAGGAACACGCTCGCCAGCGCAGCCAGGCCGAGGGCGTGGCCTGGCGGCTGCCCGGCGCACGCGAGCTGCAGCTCATGAGCCAGCACAACCAGCGCGCCATCGAGGCCGGCCAGGCGGCCCCCCTGCCCGAGTCGACGCTGGGCTGGAGCTGGTCCGGCACCGCGCAGGTCATCCGCCAGCAGGTCAACCCCTACAGCTACGGCAACATTGCGCGGGGCAGCGCGGGCGGTGTGGGCGGCCAGCAGCTGGACCTGCAGAACGGCTGGGCGGTCAACACCGGCACCGCCGAGATGCGCGGTGACATCCCGCGCCGCACGCCCATGCTGCTGCGGCTGGTGCGCGTGTCCGACCGACCCGACTGATTTCTCAAGCTGCAACAGGTTGCCTCTGGGCACCCGAGGTGCAGGCGGCTACCATCGGTTCATGACCGTTTCAACAAGCCCGGTGGCACAGGCTGTGCTGCGCCAGATCGACCACGTCGCCAGCCGCTGGCCCGCCCCGCGCGTGCGCCGCCTGCACCTGCCCAGACATGAAGTGCAGCCGGGCGAGCACGACGCCGAGTTCTGTGCGCTCGAGCTGGAGGACGGTGCCTTCGGCCTGTCGTATGTGCTGCTGGGCAATTCGCTGGCCGGCCTGCTGCGGTCCCACGGTGGGCTGGCCGAGCCCCTGGCCGGTGCCGACCCGCTGCAGCTGGCACGCCGCCTGGACGGCGGTGACCCGGTCGAACGCGCGTTGGCCCTGGCCGCGGTGAACGCGCTCACCGACTCGGTGTGGCGCCGCATCGGCTACGAACCGCCGGCGGCCGGCAACTCGCTGGGCGATGTGCAGCTGGGCCCGCAGGACCACCTGGGCATGATCGGCTTCTTTCCGCCCCTGGTGCACCGCGTGGCCGAGGCCGGCGGGCGCCTGAGCGTGGTCGAGATGAACGCCGAGATGGTGGCGCGCCAGCAGGCGCGGTTTCCTCAGGTGCGCATCGGGCTGGACCGTGGCCTGCTGGCCAACTGCAACGTGGTGGTGGGCACCTCGACCATGCTGCTGAACGACACGCTGGACGACATGCTGGCGGCCGCGCCGCAGGCTTCGCGCTTTGCGGTCATCGGCCCCTCGGCGGGGCTTTGGCCCGACCCGCTGTTCGAGCGCGGTGTCACGTTGCTGGGCGGCACCCGCATCACCGACGCACCCGGTTTTGTGCAGGCCATGGCCGAGGGCCGCTCGTGGAGCAGTTCGACACGCAAGTTCGCCATCGCGCGCGAGGGCTGGCCCGGCTGGCGGGCCATGACAGGATTGTGACCCGGGCTGGGGCCTACGTGCGGCGCTGCGCCAGCGGCAGCGTCAGGTCCACCCGCACGCCCTGCCCCGGCACATTGCACAGCTGAACCGTGCCGCCGTGCAGTTGCGCCACCTCCTGCACCAGACTCAGGCCCAGCCCGGTGCTCTTGCGCTGGCTGTCGGGCCGGGGCAGCGAATAGAAGCGCTCGAACACCCGCTCCAGCGCGTAGTCGGGCACCAGCGGGCCTTCGTTCAGGATGCCGATCTGCACCTGCCCGCCGGGCGTCTGCGCGGCCCGCACGAACAGGTGGCCGCCCTCGGGCGTGAAGTCGATGGCGTTGTCCAGCAGGTTGCTCAGCGCCTGCTCCAGCAGGAAGCGCTCGGCCTCCAGCTGCAGGCCGTCGGCCACCTCAACATCCACCTGCAGCTGCTTGCGGCTGACCAGGCTCTGCTTAGCCTGCAGCTCCTGATCCAGCAGCGGGCGCAGGTCGATGCGCTCCACACCTTCCAGGTGCTGGCGTTGCTCCACCCGGGCCAGCGACAGCAGCTTGTCGATGAGCCGCTGCAGACGGTCGGACTCGGCGTCGATGTTGCGCGTGAAGCGCTGGCGGGCGTCGTCGGGCAGGTCGCTCTCTTGCAGCAGCTCGGCCGCCCCGCGGATGGCCGACAGCGGCGACTTCATTTCATGCGTCAGGGTGTGGACGTAGTTCTCGACATAGGCCTTGCCGTCGATCTCCTCGCGCATGGCTTCGGTGGCCTGGGCCAGACGGTCCAGCTCGGGCTCGCCCAGCACCGGCAGGCTGGCGCGGCCGCCGTGCCGCACCCGCTCGACATAGTCGACCAGACGGCGGATGGAGCGCGTGAGCCAGTAGGCCATGGCGCCGCCCAGCAGCA
>JALOSN010000437.1 GCA_025458415.1 Hydrogenophaga sp. | reverse complement strand
GCGCGACGTGGTGCAGCAGACGATACAGATCGAGGGCGTGCCCCTGCACGTGGTCGACACCGCGGGCCTGCGCGACAGCCCGGATGTGGACGAGGTCGAACGCATCGGCATCGAGCGGGCCTGGGGCCAGATCGACCGGGCCGACGCCGTGCTGTTCCTGCACGACCTCACGCGATGCGGGCAGCCGGACTACCAGGCGGCCGACGCGTCCATCGCATCGGACCTGCCCTCCGGGGTGAGCGTGGTGCACGTGTGGAACAAGGTCGACCAGGCACCGACCTGGTCATCTCGGCCCGGCAGGGTCAGGGGCTGGAGGCCCTGCGCCAGCGCCTGCTGGAGCTGGCGGGCTGGCAGCACGCCAGCGAAGGCCTGTTCATGGCGCGCGAACGCCATCTGCAGGCGCTGACCCGCGTGCAGGCCCACCTGGAGCAGGCCGCGGGCTGGCTGGCCGCCGAGGCCGAGCACCTGGACCTGCTGGCCGAGGAGCTGCGCCTGGCCCAGGTGGCGCTGGGCGAAATCACAGGCGAGTTCAGCGCCGACGACCTGCTGGGCGAGATTTTTTCGCGCTTCTGCATCGGCAAGTGAGGACGGCCGGCGACACGCCGCCGCCCCGATTCGACCGGCTGTAGGCCGCTGCCGACCGGTGGGAGTGCAACTGTAAGCAGGGGTAAAACGACCTTGCAACGCGCGCGCAGCGGCGGTTATCTTGCAGCGCATGAACGCCATGACGCCTTCCGCTGTGAAGCCCGATATCCACGGGCTGGCGCTGGCCATGCGTTCGAGCAACGCCCTCGATGCGGTGCCGCTGAACTTCAACGAGATGCAGTGGACCAAGGTGGCCGACTACCTGCAGCCGGTGTCGCTCAAGCAGGGGCATGTGCTGATCGAGCAGGGGGTCAAGGACCGCACGGTGTACTTCGTCGAGAGCGGCAGCCTGACGGTGCACTACGAGGACAGCAAGGAGCGCATCCGCATCGCCATGGTCGGCCCGGGTTCCCTGCTCGGCGAAGGCGCCTTCTTCAGCCACCTGCCGCGCAGCGCCACCGTCAATGCGGGCAGCGATTGCCGCCTGTGGTGCCTGACGCCCTTGCGGTTTCGCGAGCTCGGCACCCGCTTTCCCGATCTGGCCCTGGAGATGACGCTGGCGATGTCGGCCGTGCTGGCGCGCCGCATGTACAACCGTCCCAAGCGGGTGGCCGTCACCTGATCCACGCCGGCCCGTTCGGTCAACCTTTTCATTTTCGATGGCCGGTCCTGATGCCGGCGCCCTGTCCATGTCCTTTCTCTTCAACTGGTTGCAGCCCAAGTCCTCGGGCGGCAAACGCAAGAACAAACAGCCGCTGCGCTCGGCGCGGCGCGGTTTCGGCCAGACCACCCTGCCCCTGATCTCGCCGCGCCGGGGACGGCGCATCCTCCGGCGCGAACAGCTGTTCGCGGTGGTGCGCGAGTCCCTGATCCGTGGTGGCGTGCTGTCGACCAGCTACGAGTTCAAGGTGCTCACGCTGGATGCCAATGGCGACGGTTTCCTGGTGCTGATCGACCTGGCCCTGCCCGCCACCACCATGCCCGACGAGTACCTGCTGGAGATCGAGCGCTGGGTCCAGATGAGTGCCAAGGCCCGCCACGGCATGGAGGTGCGCGGGGTGTACTGGCGCCGGCTGGCCGAACACGACCAGCGTGGCATTGCCCTGAAGGCGGCGGTGAACGCGCAGCGCCGCGCGGTGGCGCAGGACACCAGCCCCACGGCCATTCCGGTGCCGCAGGCCAGCAGCCCCGGCCGCATGCAGCCGGTGGCGGCCGACGAGGTGGCGGCCTTCCGGGAGGCCCTCAACGCCGACCCGGGCCAGCGCTACCCGGTCCAGCACGTGCCCGGCCAGCCCGAACCCGAGTCACACAGCGACTTCAGCGCCCTCAGCGAAACCCAGTACGGCAAGCTCTAGAGCGCGGGGACAGCGACCCGCGCAGCGGCGGAGCGTGGGGGCTCAACGGAATCCAGCGCCGGGCCGCCCCCAGCTGGATTCGCGCCCCCGTGGGGGGCAGCGACCCGCGCAGCGGCGGAGCGTGGGGGCTCAACGGAACCCAGCGCCGGGCCGCCCCCAGCTGGATTCGCGCCCCCATGGGGGGCAGCGACCCGCGCAGCGGCGGAGCGTGGGGGCTCAATGCTCTAGTGGCCTTCGAAATCCACCAGGGTGAACAGCTTCAGGCCCGCCCCCCGCAGTTTGGCTGAGCCGCCCAGTTCGGGCAGGTCCACAATGGCGGCGCCTTCGGTCACCTCGGCGCCCAGCTTCTCCAGCAGGCGCATGCCGGCCATCATGGTGCCGCCGGTGGCGATCAGGTCGTCGATCAGCACCACCTTGTCACCGGCCTTGACCGCGTCGGTGTGCAGCTCCACCGTGGCGCTGCCGTATTCCAGCTCGTAGGTCTCTTCGACCGTGGTGAACGGGAGCTTGCCCTTCTTGCGGATGGGCACGAAGCCGACCCCCAGTTCGTAGGCCAGCACCGAGCCGATGATGAAGCCGCGGGCGTCCAGGCCCGCCACCACGTCCGGCCGCAGCGCCGGGTCCATGTAGCGGTGCACGAAGGCATCGACCAGCACGCGAAAGACCTTGGGGTCCTGCAGC
>JALOSN010000436.1 GCA_025458415.1 Hydrogenophaga sp. | reverse complement strand
CGATGGCTGGGAACAGCTCGCCGCAGCCGACGCGATCATCTTCGGTTCACCCACCTACATGGGCAGCGTGAGCTGGCAGTTCAAGAAGTTTGCCGATGCCTCCAGCAAGGCCTGGTTTGCCCAGGCCTGGAAGGACAAGATCGCAGCCGGGTTCACCAACAGCGCCGGCATGAACGGGGACAAGCTTGCCACGCTGCAGACCCTGTTCACGCTGGCCATGCAGCACGGCATGATCTGGGTCAGCCAGGGGCTGATGCCCAGCAACAGCAAGGCAGCCCAGCGCAACGATGTGAACTTCCTTGTGTCCTACAGCGGCGCGATCGCGCAGAGCCCGTCGGACGCAGGCGCCCAGGACATGCTGCCGGGTGACCTGGAGACCGCGCGTCTGTTCGGCGCCCGCGTGGCCGAGGTGGCGCAGCGCTTCAAGGGCTGACGCCAGGGAGCCATGGCGCGCTACCATCGCACCATGGCCATCATCAACATCCTTCCCTGGGCCGACTGGCTGGCGCTGGCCGCCTTCTTCGGCCTGTGGGTCGGCTACGCCTGGTTCGCCCGTGTCTGGGGCCGTCGCCAGGGCTCGCTGCTGGTCACCACCAACCGTTACCGGGCCTACTGGATGCGCCAGGCCGCCATGCGCGACCCGCGCATGCTGGATGGCCTGATCACGCAGACCCTGTCGAACACCCCCACCTTCTTTTCCTCGACCTCCATCCTGGTCATCGGTGCGCTGTTCGCGCTGCTGGGCACCACCGAAAAGGCCACCGAGCTGATGAGCGAAATACCGTTTGCCCAGACGGTGCCACTGGTGGTGTTCGAGTTCAAGATCCTGGTGCTGGTGGGCATTTTTGTCTACGCCTTTTTCCGCTTTTCCTGGTGCATGCGCCAGTACACCTTCGTGGCCCTGGTGATCGGGGCCATGCCACCGCCCGAGGATTTCGCCTCCGGCAAGTTCGATCGCAAGCAGTATGCCGACCGTGCCGCGGCCATGGTTGGTGCTGCCGCGGAGACCTTCAACGATGGCCTGCGGGCGTACTATTTCTCGTTTGCCGCCATGGCCTGGTTCATCTCGCCGCTGGCGATGGTGCTGGCCACCGGGCTGGTGGTGCTGATTCTCTACAGCCGCGAGTTCCGCTCCGAGGTGCTGCACATCCTGCGCGAAGACGGTAGCGCCGACAAGTGAGGCCGGCGGGGCGCGGGGCGCGTCCGTAAAATCGGGCGGATGTTCGTACACCTGCGCCTGCACACCGAGTTCTCCGTCGTCGACGGAACCTGCCGCATCGATGAGGTCGTGTCCCAGCCGGCACTGGCCATCACCGATCTGGGCAACCTGTTCGGTGCCGTCAAGTTCTACAAGGAGGCCCGCGGAGCGGGGGTCAAGCCCTTGCTGGGGGCGGACATCTTTCTGCAAGGTTTCGGCGAAGCGGCGGCCGGCGGTCCGCCCGGACAGGCCCAGGCCATGCCCCGGGTGCTGCTGCTGGTGCAGGACCGCCAGGGTTACCTCAACCTGTGCGAGCTGCTGGCGCGTGCCTGGACCCGCAACGAAGGCCGTGCGCAGGCCGTGGTGCGGCGCGAGTGGCTGGAGGAACTCAACGGCGGGCTGATCCTGCTCTCGGGCGCCCAGGCTGGTCCGGTGGGGCAGGCCCTGTTGCAAGGGGACGAGGCCCGCGCCACCGATATGGCCCTGCAACTGGGCAGCCTGTTCACGCACCGCTTCTACATCGAGCTGCAGCGGGCCGGTCGCACCGACGACGAGCGCCATGTGGTCGCTGCTGTCCAGCTGGCGGCCCGCCTGCACCTGCCGGTGGTGGCCACCCACCCCGTCCAGTTCCTCACCCCCGACGCCTACGAGGCCCATGAAGCCCGCGTCTGCATTGCCGAGGGTGAAATCCTCGGCAATGCGCGCCGGGTCCGCCGCTTCACCCGGGAGCAGTATTTCAAGAGTGCGGCGGAGATGCAGGCCCTGTTCGCCGATCTGCCCAGTGCCCTGTCCAACGCCGTCGAGATCGCTCGCCGCTGCAACCTCAGCCTGACCCTGGGCAAGCCGCAGTTGCCGGACTTCCCGACTCCGCTGATCGATGGCGTGCCCATGCCCATGGAGGACTTCTTCCGCCAGTCGTCCTACGAAGGGCTGGAGGCCCGGCTGTTGCACCTGTACCCCGACCCGGTGCGGCGCGACGCCGAACGGCCGCGTTACGTGGAGCGCCTGGAGTTCGAGATCAACACCATCCTCAAGATGGGTTTCCCGGGCTACTTCCTGATCGTGGGTGACTTCATCAAGTGGGCCAAGGACAACGGCTGTCCGGTCGGTCCGGGCCGGGGTTCCGGTGCCGGCTCACTGGTCGCCTACGCCTTGCTCATCACCGACCTGGACCCGCTGCAGTACAACCTGCTGTTCGAGCGCTTCCTGAACCCGGAGCGGGTGTCCATGCCCGACTTCGACATCGACTTCTGCCAGGCCAACCGCGACCGCGTCATCGACTACGTGAAGGAGCGCTACGGCAAGGACGCGGTGAGCCAGATCGCCACCTTCGGCACCATGGCAGCACGCGCGGCCATCCGGGACGTCGGGCGTGTGCTGGACATGTCCTACGGCTTCTGCGATGGCATCTCCAAGCTCATCCCCAACAAGCCGGGCATGAGCGTCACCTTGCAGTACCCACCCGACCCCAAGAAAGAGGGCGACAAGAACAACTACGCCATCGAGATGGAGCCGCAGCTGGCCGAGCGGATCGAGAAGGAGGAGGATGTCCGCACCCTGATCGAGCTGGCGCAGAAGCTGGAGGGCATGACCCGCAACGTCGGCATGCACGCCGGTGGCGTGCTGATCGCACCGGGCAAGCTGACCGATTTCTGCCCGCTCTACATGCAGCCAGGCAGCGGCTCGGCGGTCAGCCAGTACGACAAGGACGATGTCGAGGCCATCGGCCTGGTGAAATTCGACTTCCTGGGCCTGGCCACGCTGACCATCCTGGAGATCGCACGCGAGCTGATCATGAAGCGGCACAAGGGCCGGGAGAACTTCCGCTTCGAGGACGTGCCCCTGGACGACCCCAAGGTCTATGCGCTGTTCTCGCGCGGACAGACCGAGGCCGTGTTCCAGTTTGAAAGCCGCGGCATGCAGGGCATGCTGCGCGACGCCAAACCCACGCGGCTGGAGGACCTGATCGCCCTGAACGCGCTCTACCGCCCCGGCCCGATGGACCTGATTCCCAGCTTCGTGGCCCGCAAGCACGGGCGCGAAGAGGTCATCTACCCGCACCCGGCGGTGGCCGACATGCTCAGCGAGACCTACGGCATCATGGTCTACCAGGAGCAGGTGATGCAGACGGCGCAGATATTGGGTGGCTACTCGCTCGGCGGTGCCGACCTGCTGCGCCGGGCCATGGGCAAGAAGAAGGCCGAGGAGATGGCCGAGCACCGCGAGAAATTCCGCGCCGGCGCGCTCAAGACCCACGGCATTGCGCAGGACAAGGCCGACGAGGTCTTCGACCTGATGGAGAAGTTCGCCGGCTACGGCTTCAACAAGTCACACGCCGCCGCCTATTCGCTGCTGGCCTACCACACGGCCTGGTTGAAGGTCCATTACACGGCCGAGTTCTTCTGCGGCAACATGACCGTGGAGATGGACAACACCGACAAGCTCAAGGTGCTGGTCGA
>JALOSN010000435.1 GCA_025458415.1 Hydrogenophaga sp. | reverse complement strand
GGTGCGCCAGCCCAGCACGGCGGCGGTGAGCACCGAGCACCACCAGGGGATGTGTCCTATCTGCATGGCCACCACCCAGGCGATCACGGCGAGCAGGAAGAGGGTGTCTCTGGCTTCTCGGGGCAGCGACGCGGCGAAGCGAACCGGGCCTGCCAGGAAGCCGGTCTTGCCGGTCCGCAGGCGACCGGCCTCCGCCGAGGGGGAGGCGGAGGCAGCGAATCGACGCAGGGGTTGCTTCATGCCAGCGCCAGTGCTTCCAGGCAGCGAGCTTTGTGGCTCGCACCTTGATCGGGCGGGATTTCGCGCCCAGGCAGTCGCAGGCCGTAGTCGAGGCCGAGTCGCTCGGCCATCAGCACCCAGGCGGTCAGGCGCGATAGGCGGGTTTCCGCATCGCTCGCACCTGTCTGCGCAAAGTCCAGCCAGAGCTGCTGCCGCTGGGTGGACAGGGCATCTCGGCTCACCAGATCGTCGCGCCCGGCGGCGAAAGCCTGGGCGGCCTTTTTCCAGACCACGGTTTTCTGCGGGTCGCCTCGGCGGTAGGCGCGCACGCCGTCGAATTCGCCGGTGCTCTGCACCCGTGCGCTGCCCGCATGGCCCGCTTGCGGCTCGCCGGGCGGCAGGGGCGGCGGGTGGGCTTCAGGTGCCGGATACACCAGCAAGGACGCCGCGGGCCGCCAAACGGTCCAGACCCGGAAAGTGCCCAAAGGGAACAAGGTGAGCGCGGTGAGTGCGGGCAAGGCATGCAGGCCACGGCGCGGGGGCGCCCATGCGACCTGCAATGGCGCGCTGCCCTGGGCGGGCACGTCGGTCCATGCGAGGTGGGTGTCACCCAAGCCATGGTCGGCGATCACGCCCATGCCGATGCCGTGGCGTGTCGAGGTGCGCTCGCTGGCCAGGCGCAGGTCGAGCACCGCCGCCTGACCGGCGTGCACCGGTGCCGGCGCCACCAGGTGCAGCGTGAGACCGCGCAGGTTGCCATGGCACACATGCATGCCCACCACCGCGCTGCCCGCCAGCAGGAAGGTCAGCAGGTAGCCCAGGTTGAGCTGGTAGTTGATGCTGCCGACCAGCAGCAGGAGCAGTGTGAACGCCAGCATCCAGCCCGGCCGCGTGGGCAGGATGTAGACGTTGCGCTGGGTCAGCGTGAGGGTGTCGGTGCGCGGCATCCGGCTGTGGAACCAGCGCTGGAAACGGTTTCGCAGCGCGCGTACGGGATGCATCCAGTCGGAAACACCGAACCGGCTTGGCCGGGCCGCTGGTGTTGCCCCCTGGGGGGGAGCGCCAACGGCGCTTCGGGGGGAGACCATGTTCACGGCAGCGGAACGGCTTCCACCATGGCGCGCACCTGTTCGACCGCGCCACGCCCGGCATCGCTCACCGGGATCAGCCGGTGCGCCACCGTCTGCGGCAAGATGGCCGCGATGTCGTCGGGCGCCACATAGTCGCGCCCCTGCAGGTAGGCCTGCGCCTTGGCGGCACGCACCACGGCCAGCGCGGCCCGGGGCGACAGACCTTGTGCAAACCAGCGGCCCGATCGGGTCGCGGACACCAGGTCTTGCAGATACTCCAGCACCGGCTCGGCGGTGTGCACACCGGTCACGGTCTGCTGCAGCCGCGCCAGATCGGCCGCGCTCAGCACCGGCTGCAGCGCGTCGACCATGTCGCGCCGGTCCTGGCCGCGCAGCAGTTCGCGCTCGGCGGCGCGGTCCGGGTAGCCCAGCGAGAGCCGCATGTGGAAGCGGTCGAGCTGCGATTCGGGCAGTGCGTAGGTGCCCAATTGGTCGTGCGGGTTTTGTGTGGCAATCACAAAGAACGGGTTGGGCAGGGCGCGGGTAGCGCCTTCCACCGTGACCTGCTTTTCTTCCATCGCTTCCAGCAGGGCGCTCTGGGTTTTGGGGCTGGCGCGGTTGATCTCGTCGGCCAGCAGCACCTGCGCGAACACCGGGCCCGGGTGGAACACAAAACCCTCCCGGCCGCGCTCGTAGATGGACACACCCACCAGGTCGCTGGGCATCAGATCGGCGGTGAACTGCACACGCGAAAACTGCAAGCCGAACGAGCGCGACAACGCATGCGCCAGGGTGGTTTTGCCCACCCCGGGAACGTCTTCGATGAGCAAGTGCCCGCCGGCCAGCAGGCAGGCCACGCAGTCGGAAACCTGAGGGGCTTTGCCCACGATCACCGTGTTAAGCTGATTCAGCAGGTGTAGGATTTTTGGATCGGCAGTCATGCCACGAACCTTACCGTAAAACGCACGATGGGCCAGTCGACAGGCTATTTCACCCACCCGGATTGCAAGCGCCACGAGATGGGCAGCGGACACCCGGAATGTCCGGCGCGGCTCGACGCGATTGAAGACCGTTTGCTCGCCAGCGGGCTGGGCGCGGTGCTGGACCGCCGCGAGGCCACACCGGCTTCACTGTCCGATCTGGAACTCGCCCATGGTCGCATGCACCTGGCCTCGCTTCGCGGACTGAGCGACGGACTTCGTGACGAAATTGCGGCTGGCGGCCCCTCGCACGCGCAGGTGGACCCGGACACCGCCATCAACATCCATTCCTGGGACGCGATCCTCGTGGCAGCGGGTGCCGCCATCGATGCCACCGACGCCGTGATGGCGGGCGAGATGGACACCGCGTTCTGCGCCGTCCGCCCGCCCGGCCACCACGCGACCCGTCAGCAGGCCATGGGTTTCTGTTTCGTCAACAACGTGGCGGTGGCGGCCAAGTACGCGCTGGAACGTCACGGCCTGAAACGGGTGGCCATCATCGACTTTGATGTGCACCACGGCAATGGCACCGAGGACATCGTTGCGGGTGACGACCGCATCCTCATGTGCAGCTTTTACCAGCACCCGTTCTATCCGGTCTGGGAACATTCGACCGCCGCCAACCTCGTCAACCTGCCGTTACCGGCCTACACCCGGGGCATGGCGGTGCGCGAACTGATCGACACGATGTGGCTGCCGCGGCTGGACGCCCACAAGCCCCAAATGATCTTCATCAGCGCCGGTTTCGATGCCCACCGCGACGACGACATGGGGCAGATGGCCCTGGTGGAGCAGGACTACATCTGGATCACCGAGCGCATCAAGGAAGTGGCGCGGCGCCATGCTCAGGGCCGCATCGTCAGCTGCCTCGAAGGTGGCTACGACCTCGGCTCGCTGGCGCGCAGTGTCGAGGCACACATCCGCGCGCTGGCCGATCTCTGACGAAGACCTCCATGAGTGAAGACATCTTGCTGCACCGCCGCGACGCGCGTGGCGTGCACACCCTGACCTTGAACAACCCCGGGGCCTACAACGTCCTGTCGGAGGCCATGATGGCGGCGTTCCAGAGGGCGCTCGATGCGGTGGCGGCCGACCCAGCCGCGCGCGTGCTGGTGATCGCCGCCGAGGGCAGGGCGTTCTGTGCCGGGCACGACCTGAAAGAAATGAAGTCCCGTCCCGATCCGGCCGATCGCCAGCGCTATTACCAGGCCCTGTTCGCCACCTGCACCCGGCTGATGTTGGGCATCCGGAAACTGGAGGTGCCGGTGATCGCCCGTGTGCACGCGTTGGCCACGGCGGCGGGTTGCCAGCTGGTGGCCCAGTGCGACCTGGC
>JALOSN010000434.1 GCA_025458415.1 Hydrogenophaga sp. | reverse complement strand
CCGCGGCCGAACCCGCCAGCGCCGGCATCAGGCCCACCGTGCCGGCCAGCGCCGGCGGCACCATGAAGCCGTTGCCCAGGCCCATCAGCATCAGTGGCAGCGCCAGGGCCAGCGGCGAGCTGAAACCGGCCAGGGCCAGCACCAGCATCAATCCGATGCCGCCCGCGGTCAGGGCCTGCCCCATCCACATCATGCGCTGGTCGCCCAGGCGGTGCACCAGGTGCGAGGTCAGGAAGTTGCCCACGATGTAGGAACCCGGTACGAACATGATGTAGAAGCCGATGCCGTCAGGCCCCACACCGTAGCTGCCCAGCACCAGCGGAGCAGCGCCCAGGAAGGCGTAGAAGGTGGCCGAGGTCATGGACAGCAGGGCGACATACAGCACGAAACGCGCGTCCCTGAGCAACTGCCCGTAGGCGTCCAGCATGGCCCTGAGCCAGTGGGCCTGCAGTGCGTCTGAAGGCTGGTGGGCCGGCAGGCCGCGCCAGGCCGACACCCACAGCACCACCGCCAGCGCCGCCATCAGCACAAAGTTGGCCTGCCAGCCCAGCGTCACATGCAGCTGGCCGCCCACGATGGTGCCCAACGGCGGACACAGGCCCATGGCCATGCCGACGTAGGCCATGACGCGCGTGCGTTGCGGCCCCTGAAACAGGTCCTGGATCAGGGCCCGCCCCACCACCATGCCGGCGGCGCTGCCCGCCCCCTGCAGCACCCGCCCGGCCACCAGGGTGGACAGGTCGGTGGCGAGCGCCGCCACCACCGAACCCATCAAGGTGATGAACAGGCCGAACATCAGCACACGTCGCCGGCCCAGCCGGTCAGACAAAGGTCCATAGACCAGTTGCAGCAGGCCATAGGTCAGCACGTAGCCGCTGAACGTCAGCTGCACCGCGGCCTGACTGGCACCGAACATGGCCGGCCACTCCTGCATGGACGGCAGGCCGATGGTCATGGCCAGCAGACCGAAGGCCAGCTGGGCCAGCAGGTTGGCCATCAGCCAGCCCTGGCGGGCCGGGCGGTCGGGATGGGACGTCATGGGCGAGGACAAGCGGACCGCCGGGCGCTCAGGTCAGGTAGTCACCCGAGGCCTCGGGCTGGAACAGCAGCGCCTGGACCTCGGCCTGCACCTGCTCGCCCCCAGGTGTTTGCCAGCTCGCGATCTCACCCACCCGCAGGCCCAGCAGGGCCGCCCCCATGGGCGAGAACACCGACACGAAACCCGCGACCGGTTCGGCGTCGGCCGGGTAGCACAGGGTGAGCTTGCGGCGCTGGCCGGAGCGCAGCAGGCGAACCTCAACCTGCGAGTACATGGTGACGATGTCCGGACCGATCTCGCGCGAGGGCACCAGGTCGGCATTGGCCAGCACATCGGCCAGTCCGTCGGATGCCGTGGGTGTGTCCAGCCGGGACAGGCGGACATGATCGAGTTCGGTGAGCTGGCGCTCGCGGGATGCATTTTGTGTATTCATGAAAGCTGTCTCCACAGAGGCGACCGGTGGGTTCGCAGCCTCAAGGGCCTGCGCAAGGAAAACGGTCGCGATCGCGCGGTTCGGGGGCCCGGCGATGGAGTGGTGCGCTGAAAGGGAAAGAGAGGGGGCCTATCGCCGGGCCGGGGAATGTGCAGGCGGCTGGCACAGGTGAACGACCTGTGCAGCGGCGCACGACCACGCCACCGGGCTGCAGGCAGCACGGTTTCGGAGGGCGGGGTGAAGGCGGCGCATGGGTGGCGATACACAACAATCGGCTTGATGTTAACGGATCGTGGCCGAACCTGCACGGCCTGTCAGCCGGCCGCCGCCGAGGTCTTCATGCACCGGCGAATGCATGCCGCACCAGCAGCACGGCCAGCATCCACATCACCAAACCGATCAGGCCGTCCAGCACCTGCCAGGCCCGCGGCCGGGCGAACAGAGGCGCCAGCCAGCGGGCCCCGAAACCCAGCAGGCTGAACCAGGTGATGCTGGCCGTACTGGCACCGGCGGCAAACCAGGGCTGGAGCCCGGGCGGCTGCTGCGCGCCGATGCTGCCGACCAGCAGCACCGTGTCCAGGTAGACGTGCGGGTTGAGCAGCGTGAAAGCCGCTGCCTGGGCCAGGGCCGCACCACGCGCCAGGCTGGCGCCACCTGGGCCGTGATCAGCGCGGCGTCGGCCACGGCACAGAACAGCACGATGCTGCCGATGTGCTCGCGACGCAGCCCCTGCCGCAGCACAAAGGCGTTCTGCGCGCCGATGGCCACGATCAGGCCCAGGCCCAGCACCAGGCCCTGGGCAAAAACAGGCCAGATGGCCGCAGCGTGTGGGGGAATCGGATCCATGTCGACAGCTTGCCCGAACCTCTCCATGAAGGCAAACTACATTTTCTTGTTCTGATTAAGAGTTTCTTCATTCATGGTCGATTACCCGTCGCTGTTCGCCCTGTCGGCCGTGGTGCGCGAAGGCAGTTTTGAAGGCGCTGCGCGCCGACTGCACGTCACGCCCTCGGCGGTCTCCCAGCGCATCCGCCTGCTCGAAGAACGGGTGGGTGGCGCCCTGGTCGTGCGCGGCCAGCCCTGCCTGCCCACCGAGATGGGGCGTCGCCTGTGCCAGCACGCGGACCGTGTGCGGCTGCTCGAACACGAACTGCGCGGCGAACTGCCCGGCCTGGCGCCCGACGAGCCGGTGCACGTGAACGTACCGGTGGCCGTCAATGCCGACAGCCTGGCCACCTGGTTCCTGCCGGCCCTGACCGGCTTTGCGGTGCAGTCACCGGTGCTGATGCAGGTGTCGGTCGACGACGAGGGCCACACCGCCGAATGGCTGCGCAGCGGCGCGGTGCTGGCGGCGGTGACCGCAGTGGCCCGGCCGGCCTCGGGCTGCAGCGTCCGGCCGCTGGGCGCCCTGCGTTACGTGGCCGCAGCCAGCACGGCCTTTGTGGATCGCTTTTTCCCGCGGGGTGTCGATGCCGGCAGCCTGTCCACCGCACCCAGCCTGATGTTCAACACCAAGGACAGCCTGCAGCAGAACTGGGTGCAGCGCCAGTGCGGACAGGCCGTCGAACTGCCCAGCCACAGCCTGCCCACCACACAGGGCTTCGTCACCGCCAGCCTGGCCGGCATGGGCTGGGCCATGCACCCGCTCAGCCTGGTGCAGGAGCTGATCGCACGCGGCGAACTGGTCGAGCTGGTGCCCGGCACGCCGCTGGATGTGCCTCTGTACTGGCAACAGGCCCGCGCCGCTTCCAACCTGCTGGAGGATCTGACACGGTCGGTGCTGGCGGCGGCGCGCGAGGGCTTGCTTCAATGAAAATCCCGGCTGCCGGTGGCCAGCCGGCCCAGCAGCGGGGTCAGGTCTTCCAGGTGGCCGGCGATCAGGTTGCAGACCTCGCCCTCGCGCTGCCAGGTGCCGTGGATGAGCAGCAGGCGTGAGCGGGTCAGCACCTGGCGCTGGCGTTCGCGCACATGGCGCCAGACGATGGCCTGTACCACGCCGGTCTCGTCCTCCAGGCTGACGAAGACGACGCCGCTGGCGGTCTCGGGCTGCTGGCGCACGGTGACGATGCCGGCGTAGCGCACCAGCTGGCCGTGGCGCGCCTGTCGCAGCACCTCGGCGGTGCTCAGGCGCCGCCGATCCAGCAGCGGGCGCAGCAGGGCCAGCGGGTGCCGGCGCAGGCTCAGGCCCAGGCTGGCGTAGTCCCAGACGATGGCTTCGCCTTCCGGCGCTTCGGGCAGGGCCAGCCAGTCTTCGTTGACCGGGGCTTCGCGCAGCAGCCGCGGGGCGCTGCGCAAGGCCGAGGCGTCCCAGACCTGCTGGCGGCGGTGGCCGCTGAGACTGGCCAGCGCGTCGGCGGCGGCCAGCTGCTGCAGGTCCTGGCGGTCCAGCCCCGCACGCAGCGCCAGGTCCTCGGTGCTCTCGAACCAGCCGTCCTGCGCCCGCGCCGCCACGGTGCGCGCGGCCGCCTCGCGCGAGAGGCCGCTGACCAGGCGCAGGCCCAGGCGCACGGCGGGCAGCGGCTCGCCGGTGTCTTCGAGCGTGCAGTCCCAGTCGCTGTGCAGCACATCGGGCGAGCGCACGCTGACGCCATGGCGCTTGGCGTCCTGCACCAGCTGGCTGGGCGAGTAGAAGCCCAGCGGCTGGCTGTTGAGCAGGGCCGCCAGGAACTCGGCCGGGTGGTGCCGCTTGATCCAGCCGCTGGCATAGACCAGCAGCGCAAAGCTGGCGGCG
>JALOSN010000433.1 GCA_025458415.1 Hydrogenophaga sp. | reverse complement strand
CAACACTGTGCAGGCCGCCGCGTGGCTTGAACGTCTGACAGCCCAGCTGGACGAGCTTGAAAAGGCTTTGCTGTCGACCGACGCGGCTGCCATCGAGGCGGCGAGTCTGGCCGTGCAGACCCTGATGTCCAAGGCGCCCCCCGCACGCAGCTGGGTGACCCTGGACGAATCCCACCGCCAAACGCTCCAGCGCTGCGCACAGCGCTTCACCGGCCTGCGCCAGGCCGTGCTGCGGCTGGGCGCCCAGGCCGAACGGGCCACCCGGGTGCTGTTGCCCGCAACCGCCCAGTCACCCACCTATGCAGGACGACGCCCGCCGGGCGGTCAGCTGCCCGGCCGCGCCTACCTGTCGGCCTGAGCTTTTCTTCCCTCGCATCACACCCGAACGCGCGGGTGACCCCGCCATGCCATCGACTGGCCTGACCTGTGGACGCACGCCCGCGCGGGCATGAGGGATGTGGGTGGGTTGGCGGGGCCTGACCCAGTGCCCCGGCCGGAGGTCAGTGGTCGCGCAGGCGGGCCCGCAATTTCCTTGAGGTTCATGTCGTGCTCGTAGTACATGGACATGATCTGCTGCTCGCGCTCGGGCAGACCCTTGATCGCCTCGACCAGGGCCATGCGCATGCGCTGGTCGCGCAGCACGGCCGACGGTTCGACATCGGTGTCGCCCATGTGGCGGTCCAGGAAGCTGTCCTCGTCATCGCCGTGGCCCGAGATGTCCTCCAGGTACACCAGCTGGGTGCCCCGCACCTTGGCCAGCAGCTGCTGGTAGTCGGCCAGGCTCATGCCCAGCTCCTTGGCGATCTCGGACTCCATCGGCGCGCGGTGCAGGCGCTGCTGAAGGCGATGCACCGCCTGCTCGATCTCTTTCTGGCTCTTGCGCGAGCCGCGGGACATCCAGTCGCCGTCGCGCAGCTCGTCGATCATGGCACCGCGGATGCGCTGGCTGGCAAACGTCTCGAACTGCACCCCCTGCGACGGTTCGTAGCGGGCAATGGCTTCGGTCAGTCCGATCATGCCCACCTGGATCAGGTCGTCCAGTTCCACGCTGGGTGGCAACTTGGCAATCATGTGGTGGGCCAGGCGACGCACCAGCGGGCTGTACTTGCGCAGCTGGTCGTCCCGGTTCAGTGTGCCTTTGGCGGTGTACATGTTCGTCAGCTCCAGGAAAAGTGGGCATGCACTCTTCGGCTTGGCTTGTCAACGGAATGCGGTGTGTACGGCTGGGCCTGGCGCCGCGGGGCCATCAGGGCGGCCTCCGGCGCGCGATGGGCCCAGGTGGACTCGGGCCAGCTGGGCAGCTGCAGTCCCAGGTGCCGCCTGGCGCAGTCCAGCACGGTCTCCTCCAGGCGGCGGATGTCGGCGGCCTCGCCATCGGCCTCGTCGGCCAGCGGCATGAGGGCCGGGCGCAGTCCGGCTGCGTGCAGCAGCTTGACCGAACCGTAGGCATCGATGCTGGCCTGGGGCTGGGCCAGCAAAGGCACCAGCACCTGACCCTCGCTGCCTTTGAGCAGGGCGGACAGGGACGGGGCGGCACCGTACAGCAGCACCAGCGTTCCGGCCGCAAACGGGACCAGCAGGCGCGAGAGCGCCACCTCGGGACCGGCAGCCGCCGCGGTGTTCACCAGGGCCTGCAGACCGCGGGCACCGGGCAGCACCAGCCAGTCGGCCTCGTCCACCGGACGGCCCAGGCCGGCCATGGACGGATCGCGCAGCACCTGCAGCAGCCCCAGATGGCGACCCTCGGCGCCGCTGCGCAGCTCCGACTCCTTGGCGCTGGCGTCCACGATCACGACCTGCTGGTCCTCGTGGGTCAGCAAGCTGGCCAGGTTGCACAGCAGCTCGTAACCGCGGGCCGGCTGGGCCGTGGTTGCGACCGGCAGCACGCGTGCCGGCGCCACCGGGATGGCCGATCGCAGACCGGCCGCCTGATCGAAGGAAAACTCAAACATGGCCCACTCCCAGATCGATGCCGCGCACCGAGGCCTGAGAGAAGTAGAAGCCCATGTCGCTGGCCACCGGATCGAAGGCCGACTTGGTCTGCGAGCCCATCGAGATGCGCACCATGGCGGCGGCATCGGGTGCCTGCCAGTCCTCGGGGACGCGCTGGCCATTGGCCACACCGCGCAGCACGACCTGGTGGCGGATCAGGGAATCGATGGCCGGACCGAGCTTGACGGCCTCGTCCACCTTGGACAGCACGACACCGTGCAGGCTGCGCGCCTTGAAGCTGTTGAGCACGTCGTCGATGGTGTCGCCGTGGGCACCGGCGTTGAGCACCAGGGTCTTCTTGACCTTGGGCATGTCCAGCACGTCAAGCATGTCCTGGATGCGCTGGTCGCGCTGGCCCAGGCCAGCCGTGTCGATGATGACCATGCGCTTGTTGGCCAGCAGGTTGAGCAGGTCGCCCAGGGCCGACCGGTCATGCGCCAGGTGGGCCACAACGCCGAGCATGCGGCCGTAGGTGCGCAGCTGTTCGTAGCCGGCCACGCGGTAGCTGTCGAGGGTGACCAGGCCGACGCTGGCCGCGCCATGCTGGCGCACGCATTGCGCCGCCAGTTTGGCCGCGGTGGTGGTCTTGCCGACGCCGGTGGCGCCGACCAGGGCGATCACACCACCTTCCTCGCTGAGGCTGCCTCCCGGTCCGGGCACCTTCAGGTTGCGGGTGATCACGTCCATGACCCAGCGCACCGCGTCGGGTACGCTGGCGTCGGCCGGCACCTTCTCCAGCACGGCGCGCGCCATGGAGGGCGAGTAGCCGGAGCGGATGAGCTTGAGCATCAGGTTGGACTGGATCGGGTTCTGCTTCGATGATCCGAGCCAGGCCAGGGTGTTGAAGCGCTCCTCGATCATGTCCTTGAGGGCGGACAGTTCAACCGCCATGGTGTTGCCACGCG
>JALOSN010000021.1 GCA_025458415.1 Hydrogenophaga sp. | reverse complement strand
GCCACGTAACGGTACGGATGGGCCAGCGGCCACTCCGGGAAGGTGTTGGTGGAGAAGCGCTGGTGGACGAGACCCAGAGCCGAGACGCAGCGAGGATCCAGCAGATCAAGGAAGTAGGTACCCACTTGATCAGCCAGCAGCAGGCCCTTGTATACCACCGTGCGGCTGCTCATGCTGGGCACGTAGTACTCCTTGCTGTGCTTGAGCTTGAGTGCCTGGATGTGGGCGCTGGCGGTCTTGCGGATCACGTACAGCTTGCGCTCCAGCGCGTCCTGAACGATGACGTCGGCGCCACGGCCAATGAAGACCTGGCGCATGATCGGCTCTTTCTCCCGCACCGTCGGGGACATGGGCATGTCCTTGTTGACCGGCACGTCGCGCCAGCCCAGCAGCACCTGGCCTTCGGCCTTGATGGCGCGCTCCATCTCCTGCTCGCAGGCCAGGCGGGAGGCGTGCTCCTTGGGCAGAAAGATCATGCCCACCCCGTATTCGCCCGCCGGCGGCAGGGTCACGCCCTGCTTGGCCATTTCTTCGCGGTACAGCGCGTCGGGCAACTGGATCAGAATGCCGGCGCCGTCACCCATCAGGGCGTCGGCCCCCACAGCGCCACGGTGATCGATGTTCTCCAGGATCTTGAGCGCCTGGGTAACGATATCGTGCCGCTTCTCGCCCTTGATGTGGGCCACGAAGCCCACGCCGCAGGCGTCGTGTTCGTTGGCGGGATCGCAGCCGTGGTCATGGCGCGTCCTTCGTGGGTTGGCTCTGAAAATGAAAGGCGGATCGGCAGTCTAGTGCACTGCAACAACAATGCCAAGCAAAATAAATGGGGTCTGTCCCCATTTAACTCAAAGAACAACAACGGCTCAATTAATTAGGGACATATCAAAAGAACCGAAAGACGCTCCTGCCGGCCAGCAATCGCCCTTGCGGTCAGGCTGAGCGGGACACTTTGCCGCCCGCTGGCCTTCCCCTGGGCTTGGGTTCGAGTCTTCTTTCGGTCTGGGGCTGCAGTTGTCGGATGAACACCGGATCTCCCAGGGCCCACCCTCTTTGCAGGGCATGCTCGATGGCATGCAACCTGTCAGTCGACAGGCCGCGATGCACCATTTCGGCGTATGCCGCCTCCCGGGCAAACGGCGTGTTGCCCAGGTTCCAGACCGCGGACGGCGCGACCAATGATCGGTCGTGGTGCAGGCCCACATAGTGTCCGTGGCTGCCATGATGGTGTTCGCCCGGCTCCTTGACCAGCCCGGCCCTGACCGGGGCCAGATCGAGAAAAGCCATGCAAGGCAGGGTCCAGACCGGTGCGTCAATGACCGTGGAGCAGAAGCGCGACACCCACATCCCGCCCTGCAGGCCATGGCGCTGGTTGATGTGGCGGACATACCGGCGACCCACGCCCTGCATCAGGGCCGAGATAGCCTGGGCAGACCGCGGCGTCACCAGCAGCATCCAGCGTTCGGGCAGCACGACGTGGGCATGCAATTCCAGGTCACCGGCTGCCAGCGCGTCATGAAGGACTTCGCTCAGAATCCGGACATCCTGTTCGTCGCGGTAGACCTGGGAACCCGCTCGGGCGCGCTGCAGAAGCAGGTGCGGATGTCCGGGAATCACAAGACGGTTCAGACGGGCCATGCACTGCACTCCGGCAAGCCGATGACACAGCCAGCTGCAAGTGACGCTACCGCCGTCATGGCTGCGCAGCCCCGCCGTGGCGGCTCCACAAGCGGCCCAGCCACAGAGCCATCAGTCCACCGGCCAGACTGCAGGAGACGGTGAACCACCAACTGCTCGCCCAACCGCCGGTGAACAACGCCAGAGCCGCCACCGCCGGTGGTCCCACAAACTGCCCGAAGGCCGACCACTGTTGCATCCACCCGACGGTGGTGGACACGGTATCGGCGCCAGGCGCCAGGCGCACCGCAATGCCGAACAGGGTGCCGGGCACCAGTCCACCGAGGGCGGAGAACAGCAACACACCCAGGTATTGAAGCACCAGGGTGTTCGCCTGAAACGCCATCCATCCCCCCACGCCCATGGCCAGATAGCCAGCAAGCAACAGCCGGTGCGGCGCGGTGTGCCTGGCCAGCATGCGCCCGGCGCCGATGTTGCCTGACATGTTGATGCCGGCGGCGAGCGCTGTCAGGGCGCCCAGCAGCCAGCCGCCTTGGCCAGCCTGCAGATAGATCGTCGGCAGAAAACCGATGACCGCCATCCATTGGCCGGAATAAAGGAAGAAGGCCAGCGCAACCACCCAAGGACCTGGGGCACGCAAGGTCCGTGACAACCGTGGCCACAGGCCCTGCCCCCGCCCCGCCGCCACCGCAGGCAAAGGGCTGGCCGGCACCCAGGCCCGCAGGGCCAATGCAGCCATCAAGGAGACGCCAGCCAGTATCAACCACAGCGCGCGCCACCCCATGAGTCCGATCAGCCCACCCCCGGCGAGCAACGCCAGTGCCGTACCCATCGGCATATAGGCTCCCCACCATCCCAGGGCACGGGACAGCTGCTCAGGTCGACGCACTTCCTGACGCAAAACAGCCGGGGCAGGCAGCACCGACCACAAAAACCCAAGCCCCTCCAGCACGCGGGAGGCCAACAGAAACGGCACATCGCGCGCCGTGGCCCCGATCAGGCTGCCCGCAGCCAGAAGAACCAGGCCCGCCAGCATCACACGCCGAGCCCCCAGGCGATCTGCAGCCAAGCCGACCACCAGCCCGAGAGACAGCCCAGCCAGCTGCACCAGCGACAACAGAAAACCCGCCTGCAGCAAGTTCAGTCCGAGGGACTCCTTCAGGGCAGGAATGGCCACCGGCAACTTGCCGATATGCAAGGCACAGCTGATGCCGGCCAGCAGCACCACCACGGACACCCGGCGGTCATGCGACCACCGAACGACGTCTTCACCGGATCGATCCGCCATCATGGAAACAGCTTTTGTCCGGTGATTCGAACATGGTCCTTGAGCGCAAAACGGTCCGTCATGCCTGCGACATAGTCGGCAACGCGCCGGGTCAACGATGGCCTGCCTGCATGACCGTCCGGCAGGTCATCCGAGTGCTGCATGTAGTGGGCAAACAGGTCCTTCACGACCTGCCGCGCACGATCGGTCGTTCCCTGCACCTGGGCATGCCGGTAGAGCGCTTCCCTCAGGAACTGCTTGAGCGCGTCGGATCCGGCGCGCATGTCCGACGAAAACGCCACCAGGGCCCGGCAGCCCCGAACGTCGTCCACGCTCTGGGGAGCGGACGCCTGCAACCCCTGCCGGGTCCGATCGATCACATCGTAGACCTGTGCGCTGAGCATCAGTCGGATCGCCTCGAACAGCAGGCGCCGCCCTTGGAGGTGCGGATGGGATGAAAGTGCCTGTTGCCGGTAACGGCGGAACAAGGGCACGGCGTCCAGCTGTTCGAGGGTGATCAGGCCGGAACGAACACCATCGTCAATGTCGTGGGCGTTATAGGCGATTTCGTCAGCGAGGTTGCAAAGCTGGGCCTCCAGGGTCGGAGACCCTCCGGCAACGAACCGGTGCGCCACGCCCCCGGGTTCGCGGGCTTCGATGCGACGCGCATTGACCGGGGAACAGTGCTTCAAAATACCCTCCCGGGTCTCAAAGCACAGGTTCAAACCATCGAAGGCCGGGTAGCGCTCTTCCAGGGCATCGACCACCCTCAGGCTCTGAAGGTTGTGCTCGAAGCCCTGGACCTCGTCATCGCGCGGATCGGCCGGTGCATGGGAACGCACACATTCATTGAGCGCATCCTGTCCGGCATGACCAAATGGCGTGTGGCCCAGGTCGTGGGCCAGGGCGATCGCCTCGACCAGGTCTTCGTTCAGACGCAGCGTCCGTGCCATGCTGCGAGCCAGCTGCGCCACCTCCAGCGAATGGGTCATGCGGGTGCGGAACAGATCTCCCTCGTGGTTGAGGAACACCTGCGTCTTGTACACCAGGCGACGAAACGCGGTCGAGTGGATGACACGGTCTCTGTCCCTCTGGTAGGCGGTGCGCGTCGGCGCTTCGGGTTCGAACAGACGCCGGCCCCGACTGGAGGAGGGATTGCAGGCGTAGGGCGCCAGTACCGGGCCAGATGGATCAGACACGCTCGTGGTCGCCAAGGCAGCTCTGACGCAAAACCTCGGCCACCAGATCGTCCGGGGCGCTGCGCATGGCCGCTCGTCCCGGGGTCTCGATGAGCACAAAACGGATGGCTCCGGCCTCGGCCTTCTTGTCCACCCGCATGAGCTGCAGGTAGCGACCCACATTGTCCTGGCCATCCAGCACCGGCGCCACCACCGGCAGCCCGGCCGAACGCACCAGGTCCGTCAGGCGGCGCACGAAGTCCTCGTCCACGCAGCCCAGGGCAAAGGAAAGCCGGGCCGCCATGACCATCCCGCAGCCCACGGCCTCGCCATGCAACCACTGGCCATATCCCATGCCAGCTTCGATCGCATGTCCGAAGGTGTGTCCGAAATTGAGGATGGCCCTCAGACCCGACTCGCGCTCGTCGAGACCCACCACCTGCGCCTTGATTTCGCAACTGCGGCGAACGGCATGCGACAGGGCCTCGGGCGAACGCTCCAGAAGCGAGGGCATGTACTCTTCGACCCAGTCGAAGAAGGCCATGTCCGCAATCGGCCCATACTTGATCACCTCGGCCAGGCCGGCGCTGAGCTCCCGCTGCGGCAGCGTCGACAGCGTGTCGATGTCACACAGCACCCGCAACGGCTGGTAGAAGGCGCCAATCATGTTCTTGCCCAGCGGGTGGTTGATGGCGGTCTTGCCTCCGACCGACGAATCCACCTGCGCAAGGAGCGTGGTCGGTATCTGGACGAATGGAACACCTCGCATGTAGCAAGCGGCTGCGAAGCCGGCCATGTCACCGACCACACCACCGCCCAGCGCGAACAGCACCGTCTTGCGGTCGCAGGCGTTTTCCAGCAGGGCGTCAAAGATCAGGTTGAGAGACGCCCAATCCTTGTGGGCTTCGCCGTCCGGCAGCTCAACCACATGGACATGTCGGTACCTGGCCTGAAGGGCGGCCTTCAGCCGCGCCGCATACAAGGGCGCTACCGTCACATTGGAAACGATCAGGGCTGACGCAGACGGCGGCAGCCCGTCCAGCGAGGCCGGGTCGTCAAGCAAGCGATGCCCGATCCGGATTTCATAACTGCGATCGCCGAGGTCGATTCGGACCGGAGGGTGTGTGCACGTCACTTCCATGCGCCTGAGTGTATCGCGCAGCCCTGATGCGGCACGCCGGGGGTCAGCCTGAATCGCCCTGCGTCGGACCCGCTCCGGTGGCCACGCCGGCCAGTTCCAGCTGCATGCAGATCATGTTCACCAAAGTGGACACGGAGGGTCGTCCGGTGTCGAGCACGAAGTGCGCGGTCTCCCGATACAGTGGATCACGCTCACCATAGAGCTCCTTGAGCTTGCGCAAAGGATCGGCGACCTGCAGAAGGGGCCGATTGCGGTCATGTCGCAGCCGCCGGAACAGCTCTTCCGGCGTGGAGCGCAGGTAAATGACCTGGGTTCGGTCCCGCAACACACGGCGATTCTCAGGCCGCAGCACGGCCCCTCCGCCGGTCGAAAGAACGCCAGCGGGACCCCGTGTCAGCTCGTCGAGGGTTTCGCTTTCGATGTCCCGAAAGCGAACTTCACCCTCCTTGTCGAAGAAGCTCCTGATCGAACAACCGATGCGCTGCTCGATGCGGGCATCGGCATCCTCGAAGGGCAATTGCAGCCGCCGGGCCAGTTGGCGACCCACCGTGGTCTTGCCACAACCGGGCATGCCGATCAAGGAAATCATGGATCGGAGTGTAGCGGACACCTCTGTGCCCGAAAGGCACCAACGGCTGCACCGCGTTCGAAGGAAACCTGAAGCGGGCTGTTTCCCCGCTTGAGGAAGTTCGCGCGACTGGCGGTTACTCCTCTTCGGCCTCTTCTTCCTCGATCGTCACCGTGTAGACGGCGGTCCGGGAATGAAAGTCAATCACCGTCACAGAAAGGTCTTCACCGCAACCGCGGACGGTGGACACCCTGAAAGAAGGGTCTTTGCCAGTCACTTCATTGCGATCCACCGAGATGAACTGCGGTGCCGAATTCACGATCCGGAAAGGCGGTTGGCCGCCGATGATCGTGACTACGGTGTCTCCGCCGCCCGACGCACCACACGAGGCCACGGTCCATGTGGTCTCCTCCGGTGAGACCGAAAACCCTTGCGCATCGCCTGCAACAGGCCCGCCACCACCACAGGAGGCCAGCGCGCCAGCCGTCACCACAGCCAGGGTCATCTTCAAAACGTTCATCTTCATTCCTTTGCTTGACGTCTGTCTCTTCAGCGGTTCACACCACGGTCGGTGATGACCCTTGGCGTGAGGAACACCAGAAGCTCCGACTTGTTGGCGGTGCGGGCGCGGTTCTTGAAAAGGTTGCCCACGACTGGGATGTCACCCAGCAGGGGAACCTTGGTGACATCGTCCACTTCGATCAGTTCGAATATCCCGCCGATCACCACCGTGCCGCCGTTCTCCACCAGCACCTGGGTCTGAACCGCCTTGGTGTTGATCGCAATACCGGCAGCCGTCGTTTCACCGCGGCTGTCCTTGTTGACGGACACATCCATGATGATGTTGCCCTCGGGCGTGATCTGCGGCGTGACCTCGAGCTTCAGGTTGGCCTTGCGGAACGCGATGGCGGTGGCGCCGCTGGAGGTCGCGGTCTGGTAGGGGAATTCGGTACCCTGCTCGATCAAGGCCTTGACCTGGTCGGCCGTCACGATGCGGGGGCTGGAGACAATCTTGCCTCGGCCATCGGCTTCCAGTGCGGAGATCTCGAGGTTCAGGAACCGGTTGGCGGCCGCGCTGAACAGGGAAACGGCGAAGGCGGCAGGCGCGAAGCCCCCTGCACCACCGGAAGGCAAGTTGACGAAGGACGTGTTGATCGTATCCAGCACGTTCTCGCTCTCGCGAGTGGTACTGGAAATCGCGTCGTAGCTGCCCCCGATGGCGAACCGGTTGGTCCCACCGGCCGGGTAACCCGGCAGGCCACCACGCACGCCCCGCAGGTCACTGCCGCCCAGACGCACCCCGATGGAGCGACCGAAGCGGTCGTCGGCTTCGACGATGCGGGCTTCGATCAGCACCTGCCGGATGGGGATATCCAGACGGGCGATCAGTTGCTGGACCTGCTCAAGCCGGGAAGGGATGTCCGTCACGAACAGCTGGTTGGTGCGGGGCTCGGCAATGGCACTGCCACGCGGCGAGAGGATCCGCGAACTGGAAGTGGCCGAGGCGGCGGAGGCGGTTGCTGCCCCGGTGGCCGCGATCTGTGCCGCAACGTCAACCGCTTTGGCGTAGTTCATCTGGAAAGCCTGCGTCCGCAGCGTCTCCAGGCTCTCCACTGAAGCCTTGGCTTCCAGCTCCTGCTTTTCGCGGGCAGCGATCTCGTCGTTGGGTGCGATCCAGAGCACATTTCCGCTCTTGCGCATGCCCAACCCCTTGGCCTGGAGAATGATGTCCAGCGCCTGGTCCCAGGGCACGTCCTTGAGGCGCAGGGTCACCGATCCGGTCACCGAGTCGGAGGTGACCACGTTGAAGTTGGTGAAGTCGGCGATGACCTGCAGAAGCGCACGAACTTCGATGTTCTGGAAGTTCAGCGACAGCTTTTCGCCGGTGTACCCTGGGCCCTGGGTCAGCTTGGACGGATCGACCACCTGTTCGCGCACCTCAAGCACAAACTGGTTGTCGCTCTGGTAGGCGGAATGCTCCCAGTTGCCACGCGGGCTGACCACCATGCGTACCCGATCGCCACTTTGTGTGGTGGTGATGGTCTGCACCGGCGTGCCGAAGTCGGTGACATCCAGCCGCCGGCTCAGACCTTCGGGCAGGGCGGTTCTGAGGAACTCGACCACCAGGTTCTGGCCTTGCTGGCGAATGTCGACACCCACCTGGTTGCTTCCCAGTTCCACCACCACACGCCCGGTGGTACCGGCTCCGCGGCGAAAATCGATGTTCCGCAGCGTGGTCGAGTCAGCCGCGCGGCTTTCGGCAAAGACCGAGGGCTGTGCAGGCGCTGCAACGGTTGCCTCCGTGCGGTCCAGCACCACCAGGAGGGTTCTGCCATCGGTGCTGGCCTGGTAGGAGGCTGGCTGCTTGAGGTTGATCACGAGGCGGGTTCGATCACCTGCCTGGACCACATTGGCCGATCGGAGATTGCCCTGGTTCAGGTCCACGGCACTGCGTCCGACCGCGTTGACGACACCCGGAAAGTCCAGGGCAATGCGCGCCGGCGACTGGATGGTGAAGCCACTGGGAACGGCAGTGAGTGGCTCGGCCATCTGGATGCGCACCACCTCGGTGCCTCCCTGCACGGCGCCCGTGATGGACTGGATGGCGTTCTGCGCGTGCGCCCAGGCCGCCCCCAGGCCCAGCATCGCAATGGCAGCCGTCTTCAGCAGCGTGCGATGCACGGCATGGGCCCGAAAGGGCTTGCTTGGCTTTTTCATCTCTTACCTTCCTCTTGTAACTGCAGCGCCGCCGGGCGCTCGATCCAGTCCCCGGCGCCGTCCTGCACGATTTCGCGCAGGACGATTTCCGTTTCGGTGATGTCGTTCACACGGCCAAAGTTCTGACCCAGGTAGTTGCCCCGGCGTACCTGATAGAGCAGGTTGTCGACCTTGATCAAAGCCACCAGCTGTCCATCACGCATCAGGCTGCCCACCATCACCATGGTGTCCAGTGGATAGGCCTCCAGTGGCTCTTTGCGGCGATTGAGCTCGGCTTCGACCAGGGCGGAGTTGGACAAGGTGGGCGGCAGGCTGCCGCGCAGGACGCTGGTCAGCTTCTCGGGATCAAACGGCGGCTGTTCGTTTTCGTTGACGTAGGCCTCCGGATCGAAACGACCCGGCGGTTCGATGGGCGTCACGCTGGGACGGATCGAGTTGCGCTCGTTCACCATCCACTGCTGCAGCTCATCATCAGAGGACGAACCGCATCCAGCAAGAACAGCGACCGACAGGGCCAGCACCACCCGCTGCAAGTTCTTCACGTTCACTTTTTCGCCCCCCCCTTGGCGGCCGCACCCTTGGCGGTCGCACCCTTGGCTGCTGCACTTTGCTGCTGGGCGATTTCCTCCTGGTCCAGGTAGCGGAAGGTCTTGGCGGTGCACTCCATCGTGAGCACGCCGTCACGGTCCTTCACCGGAGTCAGGGTCATGTTGTTGAGTGTCACGATGCGTGACAGGTTGGCGATGTCGGCGGCAAAGAGGCCCACGTCGTGGTAGCGACCGGTGACCCGAACGCTGATGGGCAGCTCGGCGTAATACTCCTTGACCACCACCTGCCCCGGGCGGAACAGCTCGAACTGCAAGCTGCGCCCCAGTCCGGCCTGGTTGATGTCGGACAGCAGGGCATCCATCTCGGCCTTGCTGGGGAGCTGTCGCTCCAGCTGGTTCACATAGGTCTGGACCTGTTCCAGCTGCTTCTTGAGGGCGTCAAGGTTGACCGCCTGCACCAGCTTCTTGCGGTAGTCCTCCCGCAGCTGGACCTCTCGCGTCTTTTCGGACTCGAGTCTTTCAGCCGACTTGCTGAGCCAGGTGTACCAGAGCACGCCCACCACCAGCACGCAGACGGCAATGAACAACAGGTTGCGCGGCAGTGTGGGCCACTGCGAGGGATCGTTCGGGTCCAGGTTGCTGAACTGGCGCTGAACCTGATCCTGAAGGCGCTTGAAATCCAGGTGGACGGCGGGTGATTTGGCCATGTCTGTCATTCGCCTCGTCAGACCCTGCCGGGCGGATTGGCCGCGGCTGGGGGCGCCTTCGCACTGTGGCCGCGGCTGGGGGCGCCTTCGCACTGTCATCGCCGCCGCGCTTGAGGGCCACCCGCATGGTGAAGTTCGAAACCCTGCGCTGTTCACGAGCGGTCAAAGACACGTTGCCAGCCACAATTTCGACCAGCTCGGGACGTGTCAGCCACTCGCTGTTGTTGGAGAGGTTGCGCAGCAGCTCGGAGACACGCTCCTGGGACTGGGCCACCCCTGTCATCAGGACGCTTTGCCCTTCCTGCTTCATGCTCCTCAGGTAGACGCCGTCGGGCAATTGGGTGACCAGCTCGTTGAGCAGGTGAACCGGGATGTTGCGATCGCGCTGCAGATCCTCAACCGCGGTCTGACGGGCACGAAGGGACGCGATCTCCCGCTGCAGGTTGGCAATGTCCTTGATCTCGAGGTCCAGCTTGGCAATCTCACGCTGCAGAAACGCATTGCGATCCTGTTGCGCATTGATCTGGCCCTGGTACCAGGTGAACACGGCGCCGCAGATGATCCCCCCCAACAGGGCGGACCCCGCCAGCTGGGTGAAGAACTGCTCCTTCTGCCGCTTGCGCGCCGCCTCACGGTGGGGCAGCAGGTTGATCAGAATCATTGGTAGAACCTCCGCAAGG
>JALOSN010000432.1 GCA_025458415.1 Hydrogenophaga sp. | reverse complement strand
GCTGCCGCTGGCCAACCGTTCCGGAGCGCCACTGGGCATCTCGCTGCTCGGGCCGGCGGGCAGCGACCGCAGCCTGGTGCGCCTGGCCGAGTGCATCACGGGTTGAACGCGGAACGCACCAGATGCACCGGATCCGCCAGCTGCCGGACTTCGCAATCGACCGCCGGACCCGCGCGCTCGATCACCAGGAAGTCGCCATCGTCCAGCGCAATGAGCGGATGGTGCCAGGTGCCCGCATGCAGGGTGAAGCCCCGACGGGGCTCCGCCTCGAAGGCGGCCAGGGTGTCCGGGTCGGGTCGATCGCCGCCCAGGGCGACCAGCAACAGGCAGCGTGCGCCATCCAGGGGAATGAAGGTTTGAGAGCCGAAACGGTGGCGCTCCAGCACCAGCCAGGGGCCTTGCTCCGGCTGGCTGCGGGCGCGAAACACCGCCAGCGCCGGGCGTCCCTGCGCGCGGTCCAGATCCAGCGCTGCGGGCAGGTCCAGCCGGTTGCTGGTGCCGGCATTGATCGATCGTGTGCTGCCGGCATTGAGATCGAGCACGCTGCCATAGGGGGCAAAGCTCTCGGGCACCAGGGGCCGTATGCAGATGTCGATGGCCATGGGCACAATGTAGCCGCAGCCGGCCCACGCCGCCATCCAACACCATTCACGGCCGGCCTTTCTGCCGCCATCTGTTGCCTGCCATGAACCCTGCACGCCCTGCGGTTGCATCCGAGCGCGATGACGGCGCCTCCACCGCCACGGATCGCGTCTATGACGCGGTCTACCAGGCGGTGCTGGAGCACCGGCTGGAGCCCGGCCAGCGCCAACCGGGGCGCCCGCGTGCCCCTGCCCAGCCTGGACGACGCCCGGCACGTGTTCGAGGCCCGCCGCATGGTCGAGTGCGAGGTGGCACGGCGGCTGGGCGGTCAGCTCACGAGCGAACAGGTCGGCGAGCTGCAGATCATCGCGCAGGCCGAAATCGAGGCCGACCGGCGCGGCGACCGCGCCGAAGCCATCCGGCTGTCGGGCGAGTTCCACAATGCGCTGGCGCGCATGTACGGCAACCCGGTCTTTGTCCGCATGCTCACCGGCCTCATGCCCACCACCTCGCTGCTGATGGCCCGCTTCAAGCTGCACGGCGGGCAGGTGTGTGTGGCCCACCGGCACGTCGACCTGATTTCAGCACTGCTCAAGGGCAGCGGCCCGGCGGCCACCGAGATGCGCAAGCACCTGGTCGAGCTGGAGCAGTCGCTGGTGGCCAGCCCGGCCCCCACGCCACGGCCGTTGCGCGATGTGTTCTCGGCCTACCGGGATGACGGCGAATCCACGACAGAAGACAACCCATGAACACCACAAGCGATCTGTCCACCCTGCGCATCAACGGCGATCGACTCTGGCAGTCGCTGATGGAACTGGCGCGCATCGGCGGTACCGACAAGGGTGGCGTGTGCCGCCTGGCGCTCACCGAGCTGGACCGGCAGGGCCGCGACCTGGTGACCCGATGGGCGCGCGAGGCGGGCATGGAGGTGACGGTCGACAGGATCGGCAACGTGTTCATGCGCCGACCCGGCCGCAACAACACCCGGCCCCCGGTCATGACCGGCAGCCACATCGACACCCAGCCCACCGGCGGCAAGTTCGATGGCAACGCGCACGCTCAACGACCACGGCATCGAGACCGAGGCACCGATCGAGGTGGCATTCTGGACCAACGAGGAGGGCTCGCGCTTCGTGCCGGTGATGATGGGCTCGGGCGTGTTTGCGGGGGCCTTCAGCCTGGAGCATGCCTACGCGGCGACCGATGTCGATGGCCGCACGGTGCGTGACGAGCTGGAACGCATCGGCTACATCGGCGACGAGGAGCCCGGTCAGCATCCCATCGGGGCCTACTTCGAGACGCACATCGAGCAGGGGCCGGTGCTGGAAGACGCCGGTGTGACCATCGGTGTCGTGCCCGGTGTGCTCGGCATCCGCTGGTTCGACTGCACGGTCACCGGTATGGAGGCCCATGCCGGACCGACGCCGATGGCCCTGCGGCGCGACGCGCTGCAGGTGGCCACCACGCTGATGCAGGAGGTGGTGGCTTCGGCCTTGCGCCACGGGCCGCATGGGCGGGGCACGGTGGGCATGGTGCAGGTGCACCCGAACAGCCGCAATGTGATTCCGGGTCGGGTGAAATTCTCCATTGACGTGCGCAACATCACCGACGAACGGGTCGACCGCCAGGCGCAGGAGATCCGCGATCTTGCGGCACGGCTGCAGGCGCAGACCGGCCTGTCGATCCAGATCGAGCCGGTGTCGACCTACCCGGCGCAGGCCTTCGACGAGGGCTGCATCCAGGCCATCACGCGGGCCGCCCAGCGACTATGCGGCCCGGCTGGCGCCGACCGGCATGATCTTCATTCCCTGCAAGGACGGCATCAGCCACAACGAAATCGAGGACGCACAGCCCGAGCACATCAGTGCCGGCTGCAATGTGCTGCTGCAGGTGATGCTGGAGCGCGCCGGCCGGTGATCCGTTGCGTTCAGTAGTGGGGGGGTCGTTCGTCCAGCGTCCGTCCCGGGTTGGCGGGGTCTTCGTCGACCTGCCTGCGGCGCAGTCGGACCAGCTCGCGCGCCAGCAATTCGATGGCCTCCTGCTGTCGGGCCACCGTGGCATTGAGGGAGTCCAGCAGGTCTTCGGCGAAGGCCAGTTTTTCTTCCAGCCGGGTCAGCCGGTCCTCCGGTGGGACGTTTGCGGGTGTGGGGCGATGCGGGTCGGTCATGTCGGTGCGGGTCGGGTCGCCGCTCAGGCGATGGAGGTCAGCCGCAGCAGCGGCCCGTATTTGTCGGCCAGAAAACCTTCGGCACGTTCGAGCATGAAGTAACGGAAGGCCTCGGCCGCCGGCGACAGCAGCTTGGACAGGTTGTGTACCACGTTCCATGCGCGCACGACGGGTGTGCCCTCGACATCGAGCGTGGCGATCAGACCGTTCTGCAGTTCCAGGCCAATGGTGTGCAGGGACAGGAAGCTGATGCCCATGCCGGCCATCACCGCCTGCTTGATGGTCTCGTTGCTGGTCATCTCCATCACCACGCGCGGTTCCATGCGCGACTTCTCCAGGAACTTCTCCATGGCAGCCCGGGTGCCGGAGCCCCGCTCGCGCAGGATGAATCCGTAAGGCCGCAAGGACTCCACTGTCGGGTGACCGACCTTGAGCAGCGGGTGGTCGGTGGCGGCCACGAACACATGGGGGTGGGCGGCAAACGGTTCGGCCCGCGTGGCCAGCTCGGTGGGGGGGCGGCCCATGATCGCGATGTCGACCTCGTTGCCCTGCAGCATCTTCACCAGCTGCTCGCGGTTGCCCACCGCCAGCCGGATCTCGACGCCCTCGTGCTCGTGCTTGAAGTCGGCCAGCAGCCGGGGCAGAAAGTATTTGGCCGTGCTGACCATGCCGATCGTCAGCTGGCCGGCCTCCAGCCTCTGCAGGCGGGCTGCCGCGTCCTCGGCGTCCTTGAGCGTGGCCAGCACCTTGCGGGCATAGACCAGCATGTACTCGCCTGCTGTGGTCAGCGCGACCTGCCGCCCGTTGCGTTCGAACAGTGGCAGTCCGACGTGGCCTTCGAGCTCCTTGACCTGCATCGTCACCGCCGGTGGCGACAGGTGCAGCACCTCGGCGGCGCGGGCGAAGCTGAGGTGTCGCGCGACCTCGGAAAACACCCGCAACTGGCGGAAGGTGGCGTTCTTCATTAAGTAATTGCTTAACTGAAACTCAAAACATCTTGAATTTACCTTATTTCATCCCGTCCTTATAGTCCCAACAACCCCCGGGTCTTCGGGGCCTTTTCCGCAAGGTGGACCCCATGCTGCAAGCCCTGATCTTCGATGTCGACGGCACACTGGCCGACACCGAGAGCGTGCACCTGGCGGCCTTCAACCACGCGTTCGCGCAAGAGGGTCTGGGCTGGCACTGGACCGAGGCCCAGTACACCGGTCTGCTGAACATTTCGGGTGGCAAGGAGCGCATGCTGCACTTCTGGCGCAGCCAGAACCCCGGCATCACCGAGCTGGAAGGTGGGGCGCTGAACGCCATGATCGAGCGCCTGCACGAGATCAAGACCGCCTGGTACGAGGCAGCGGTCAACGGCGGGGCCGTGACGCTGCGTCCCGGCGTGCTGGCCCTGATGGACGAAGCACGGGCGCAGGGGCTTGAGCTGGCAATCGCCACCACCACTTCACCGGTGAACATTGCCGCCCTGCTGCGCAGGGCCATCGGGCCTGACTGGCGCCAGCAGTTCCGGGCGGTGGGCGATGCCCGTACGGCGCCGATCAAGAAGCCGCACCCGCAGGTCTACCTGCAGGTCGTGCGGGAGATGGGGCTGGCCCCGCAGGACTGCGTGGCCTTCGAGGACTCGGCCAACGGTCTGCAGGCCGCCAGTGCGGCCGGCCTGGCCACCCTCATCACGCCGACCCGTTTCACCGCCCACCACGACTTCCGGGGTGCTCTGCGCGTGGTGCCTGATCTGACCCATGTCAGCCTGGCCCGCCTGCGCGAATGGACCGCCGCCGCACCCGACCGCACAGCGGCTTGCGCCCACTGACCCCAAAAACACGTCGATCTCCCATGATCCGTCTGGCCCCCTCCATCCTGTCCGCCGACTTTGCCCGTCTGGGTGAGGAGGTCCGTGCCATCGAAACCGCCGGCGCCGACCTGGTGCATTTCGACGTGATGGACAACCACTATGTGCCCAACCTCACCATCGGCCCG
>JALOSN010000431.1 GCA_025458415.1 Hydrogenophaga sp. | reverse complement strand
GATCAGCCTGGAAGAGGCGGTGCTGCACTACGCCGCCGACGAGGTGCGCTGGGAGATGGGGGCCCAGGTGGCCGTGTTCCGCGGCGGCCACAATGCGGTTACCGGGCGTCAGTCGGTCATCACGATCAACTCCATCATCGGCACCCAGGGCGTGCCCCGCATCAATCCATTCGGGCTGCGCCCCTCACTGACCAACGGCAAGCTGTTCGCGCGCGACCGATGCCTGTGCGCCTATTGCGGTGGTCATTTCCATGAAGACGACCTGACCCGCGAGCACATCATCCCGCTCGGCCAGCGCGGTCAGGACGTCTGGATGAACGTGGTCACGGCCTGCCGTTCCTGCAACCACCGCAAGGGCAACCGCACACCGGAGCAGGCCCACATGCCCCTGCTGTACGCCCCTTATGTGCCCAGCCTCTGGGAGGATTTCATCCTGCGCAACCGCCGCATCCTGGCGGACCAGATGGAATTCCTGATGGCGCACCTGCCGAGAAGCTCCCGCCTGCACGCCTGATCGGCGCGAGAACTGGGCCCGATCCCGGTTTGTTTTCCGACTTTTGCCCTGTTCCGGTCCCGATAGCATGGGTGCATGACTGCCTGCCGCCCCTTGCGACTGCTGGTGGCCGATGACGATCCCCTGCAGTTGCGTGCGGCTGCCCGGATGCTCAAGTCACTCGGCCACTCGGGGGCGCTCGCCAACCACGGGGCGGCGGCGCTCGCCCTGCTGGAGCGCCAGGCGTTCGACGTGGTGCTGCTGGACCTGAGAATGCCCGTGCTTGACGGTCTGGAGACGCTGGGGCGGATCCGGCGCAACGACAGCCGATTGCCGGTCGTGCTGGTCAGCGGAGACGACCTCAACAGCAAGTGGGATTTCTACCAGCGGGCGGGCGCCAGCGCCTGCCTGTTGAAGCCCATGGCTCAGGATGCGCTGCAACAGGTTCTGTCGCGCTGGTCCAGGTAGGGACAGGTCGAGATGCTGCCCACGGCCGTTGTCACCTTGCAGCGCGGACTCTGGCCGCTGTTGCTGCTCGCCGGTGTCATGGTGGCGGCGTCGGCCCTGGCCGGCTGGGAGGTGCTGAGCCTGGGGCGGGACGGCGCGCTCCTGCTGCTGTGCGGCGGGGCGGCGGTCCTGGTCCTGGTCGGACGCCTGCGCCGCACGGTGGGAGCCTGTCTGGCGTCGGCGGACATCCTCAACGCCCGCCTTCAACTGCTGGCCCGGGTGTCCCGCCACGTGGGCAGTCCGGTGCTGGTGACCGACCCTGCCGGACTGGTGGTGTGGGTCAACGAGGCCTTCGAGCGCGAGACGGGGTATCCGTCGGCGCAGGTGCTGGGCACGCGACCGGGTCGCCGGCTTCGCTCGCCGCTGGCCGATCCGCAGGTGGTCGATCAGGTTCGGGCAGCGATGCTTGGCCAAAGCGACATCGATGTCGAGCTCCTGCACCGCTATCGGGACGAAAAGGACCGCTGGGTGCGGCTGATCCTGACGGCTCAGCGCGACGACCAGGGACAGTTCTCCGGGTTTGTGGTGGTGATGGTCGATGTCGACCAGCAGGTCCGCACACGCGAGGCCTACCGCAAGGCCTTGCGTGACCGCGATGCCTTGTTCAGTGCCCTGGACGGGCACATGACCATGGCCGAGACCGATGCCGAGGGTCGCTTCACCCGGGTCAACCGGCGATTTGTGGAGCTCAGCGGCTACGACGAGACCGATCTCATCGGCCAGGGATTCGACCTGCTGGGTTCAGGCTGGCATCCGCCGTCCTTCTGGCGCAGCCTCTGGCAGCGGGTCGAGGAGGGCAAGCCCTGGCAGGGGGAGATCTGCCATCGCAACAAGGCAGGGCGCCTGTACTGGACACAGACCTTGGTCACGCCGTTCAGGGATGATGAGGGTCGACTGGATCGGCTCGTGTTCTTTCAGAACGACGTGTCCGAGCACCGGCGCGCCCGCATCGAGCTCAGCAAGAGCCAGTCCCTGCTGACACGCACCAGCCGGCTCGCCGGTGTGGGTGGCTGGTACGCCGCACCCAGTGGCACCATGCTGCACATGACACCGGAGTGCCGCCAATTGCTGGGCATCGGCCACCACGACGCGGTCGATCTGGGCGGGCTCTGGCGCGTGTTCGCCGCCGGAGCAAGGCTGGTGGTTCGCCAGCGGATGGAACAGCTGCTGGCCGGGGCGCTGCAGGAGGTCGATCTGGTGGCCCCGGTCAACCGGTCTTCCGGCGCCTCTGCGCAGTGGGTGCGGCGGCTGATTGGTGCGGTGCAGGACTACACGGCACAGGTGCAGGCCCAGCAACGCATCCGCGAGGAGCAGCGCATCCTGCACAGTGCCATGGACGCGGTCGGCGAGGCCTTCGCCCTGTTCGACGCCCATGGGCGCCTGGTCTATTACAACGATGCGCAGGCGGCCTGGCTGCCGGACTTGACGCTGCGGGTGGGCATGCGCCATGAAGACATGCTGCGGTCCATGGCCGACCTCGGCCTGTTCCGGGACGCGATCGGACGCGAGTCCGAATGGGTCAGCGAAGTGCTTCGCGCGCCGCAGCGCAGCGCACCCGACCGGATTCGCCAGATGGCCGATGGCCGGTGGTTCCGCTTTGTGGACCGCATCACGACCGACGGTCAGCGAGTGGTGCTGCGCTACGACGTCACCGAGCTGCAGGGCGCGCTGATCCGGGCCGACGCGGCCGTGGCCGGCAAGGAGCAGTTCCTGGCCAACATGAGCCACGAGATCCGGACCCCCATCAATGCGGTCACGGGCATGCTGCAGCTGCTGGCCGACACGCCGCTGGATGCCACGCAGACGGATATGGTCGCCAAGGCCAGGCTGGC
>JALOSN010000430.1 GCA_025458415.1 Hydrogenophaga sp. | reverse complement strand
GCACCGCCAGCCCCCTCCGCGCCGCTCGTCCAGCCCGGCCCCGAACCCTCCGACTACTACGCACCGTCGGGCGAGGCGCCCGAGTGGGTGCCGCCACCTGCAAAGGAAAAACCCATGGCCCCATTCGTCGCGGCGGCACTGCCCGCCATCGTCCAGTCGATCCCGCAGCTCGCCAAGCTCTTCGGCAGCGGCTCCGAGGTCGCCCAGCGCAACATCGCCGCGGCCGAAACCGTCGTCGGCATCGTGCAGCAGGCTGTGGGGGCTCAGAACGCCCAGGAGGCGGCAGAGCTGGTGCAGTCGGACCCGCAGGCGCGGCAGAAGGCGCAGCAGGCCGTGGAAGCGCGCTGGTTCGAGTTGGCAGAGACCGGCGGCGGCATCGAGAGCGCCCGGAAGGCTGACGCGGCCGTTCGAGCTTCCGGCGGCCTTCTGCAAAGCCCCAGCTTTTGGATCGCGCTGGCTCTGCTGCCCCTGGTCTACATGATCGTCGCCAACGTGATCGGAGTCATCGGCAAGCCGCTGGGCGAGGACGTGCGCAGCGCCATCTCCAACGGCGTCGTCGGCCTGATCCTCGGCGGCCTGATCGGCTACTACTACGGGCAGACGACCAGCCGCAACCGCACGCCGCAGTGACCCCGCGCCAGTCCACCACGCCGGCAGTCAGAAGCGCGGGTCGTGCTGCAGCGCCAAGGCTCTGGCCTCGGCCTCAGACGGCATCGCCTGGCCTCCGAAGTACAGGACGCCGCGGCAAGTCCAGTCGGTGCCGGTCCACTCGGCGGCGCATGGGTAGGCCTCTTCTTCGGAGTCAAAGCACATGAGCACCGCATACCAGCCCGGCTGCGTCGGCTCGTTGTTGAGGTAGTTCCAGAATTCCATCGACGCCTCCTGCGGTCAGCCTACATGAGCCCCAAGCAAGCCGCCACGCTCTCCGAAGCCCTCTCCGGCCGCATCCCGGTCCTGCTGCTGGTGCTCGAGGACGGCAGCGTCTGCGTGATCGTGGGGGATCGGGCTAGGGCGGAGCGGGTGGCGGCGGAGCGTAGGGCGGTGGTGGTGGAGTGTGGGCCGGCCCGCGCCTGTCCTGACCCATAGCGGCCTGTCCCGCCGTTGTACCGGCATCACCCGGTTTTGCGCTTCCGGGCGGCTCGCAAGTCGTTGATTTCGCTGACCGTCGCAGGGCGTGACCGTCTTGTGATTCTGGTCGTCGTGGGTTCGAGTCCCATCAGCCACCCCAACGGTTTTCCCTCTGTCAGCGGCCCTTCGGGGCCGTTGTCGTTTGTGCCGTCGACCGGTGGTTGTACCGCCGTTGTACCGTGGCCCGAGACGTTCCCGGCCCAGGCTGCGACGTGCGAGACCCCCAGATGGGCGTAGCGCTGGACCATCGAGAGGCTGGCCCACCCCCCCAGCTCCTGCAGCACGGGCAGCGGCGTGCCGGCCTGGACGTGCCAGCTTGCCCAGGTGTGGCGCAGGTCATGGAACCGCAGCCAGGGCACGCCAGCGCGCACGCAGGCCTTGCGCCAGGCGTGGTTCGACACCTTGCCTGTAGGCGAGTCCCAGACCTGCCGTGGCTTCTCCTCGGCCGTGGCCTTCTTCACCCAGCGCGGCACCGGGAACACCCAGCGCGTGTGCAGGCCGCGCTGGCGGCGCAGGACGGCCACCGCGTCGGGGTTCAGCGGCACGCTGATGTCCTTGCCGGCCTTGGCCTGATCGGCGTGGATCCAGGCCACGGCGCGCTGCAGGTCGACCTGCGACCACTCCAGCAGCCTCACGTTGCTTTCGCGCAGGCCGGTGGCCAGGGCGAACTCGGCCATGGCGCGCAGGTGGTCGGGCAGTTCCTCGAGCAGCGCGTCGGCCTGTTCGCGCGTCAGCCACGCCACGCGCTTCTTCGGCTCGCTGGCCTTTGGGATGGCCGGCATGGCTGGGAGCCACCCGCGCTCATGGGCGTGAGCCAGGATCCTCGAAAGGTCGGCCATGTACCGGTTGACGGTGGCCCCGGTCACGCGCCGCGGCGCTGGCGGTGGCAGCCCGGCGGCCTTGGCCTGGGTGATGGCCGCAGCGTTCGTCACTTCGGCCGCGCGCTCGCTGGCCAGCCGCCGGATCATGTCCGCGGTGATGCCGCCCAGGGGCTTGCCGGCCAGCCGCGCCGACAGCCAGCGCAGGTTGCGCTTGGCCTCCTGTAGTCCGTGGTGCCAGTGCTTCGCTTAAAGCGCGGGAGACCGGGGACGGTGAAGTCGACCCACCAGGTGCCGCGGGAACCGCGCTGGTAGAGGCGCATTGGGGTGTCTCCTGCTGGGCTGCCGGGCGCGCATCGTACTGTGAGCGCACCCAGGCAATGACGTCCTCGTCTACCAGGACGTAGGCGCGACCGATCCGGGCCGCTGGCAAGCCCTTGGTGCGGATGCACTCGCTCACCGTGTCAGGGTGGGCGTGCAGCATCTCTGCGGCCTGGTTGAGGGTCAGGGTCCTGGGCATGGCTTCGGAAGGCCTCAAACCTCCACCGTCACCCGCACGCCAGCGACAGTGCGGACACGCGAGCCGTCCGCCTTGGATGCCTCGACGGTTCGCAGCTCCAGCGCGCTCGG
>JALOSN010000429.1 GCA_025458415.1 Hydrogenophaga sp. | reverse complement strand
CACGTGCCCTACCGGGGTTCCATCCCCGGCATCACCGATGTGATCGGTGGTCAGCTGGCCAGCATGGTCACGCCGCACGGCGACTTTCTGCCCAACCACAAGGCCGGCAGGCTGCGCATCATTGCCACATCGGGCAAGCAGCGTTCGGCCTTTGTGCCCGAGGTGCCGACGTTTGCCGAGCAGGGCTTCCCCGACCTGGTGGTGGAAGAATGGTTCGGCTTCTACGCCCCGGCCAGGACCCCGGCTCAGGTGATCACCAACGCCAACCAGGCGATCAAGGAAAAGACCGTCATCGACAGCCTGGCCCTGTCGGCCATGGTGCCGGTGGGTGGCACGCCCGACGACATGGCCAAGAGCATGAAGTTCTACCACGACCTCTGGGGTCCGCTGGTCAAGAAGATCGGCTTCACCGCCGAGTCCTGATGGACGCCGGGCGGCACAAGCGCCGCCCGCGCCGTGTCGTCCGGACTGTCCTGGCGGCGTCATTCATGCAGCATTGAAAGGCCGTTCATGAAAGCATTTCCGTCTACCTTGCAGATCGCCGGCGTCGCCCTGGCGGGCGCCGCACTGACCGCCTGTTCTTCAATGACCGGCGCTCCGACCGCTGGCAGCGCCCGCCTCGGTCCGGCGGTGGGTGCACCGCTGAAAACCTGCGCCGATCTGGCCCAGGCATTCCGCTTTGACCAGACCCGCGTGGACGCAGCGAGCACGGTGTCCGCGGGCAGCCTGAAGCTCGCTGGTCAGTCAGTGGCGGAGCACTGCCTGGTGAAAGGGGTCATGCACCCCCGCAAGGGCAGCGACGGACGCGACTACGCGATCGGCTTCGAGATGCGCTTGCCCAAAGAATGGAACGGCCGCTTCTACTACCAGGGCAACGGCGGGCTGGACGGCAATGTGCGCTCGGCCGAAGGGGCGCTCGGCGGTGGCCCGCTGACCGGCGCGCTGATGCAAGGCTTTGCCGTGATCAGCTCGGACGCCGGACACACCGGGGCGCAGACGCCCTACTTCGGATCGGAAGCCCAGTCGCGACTCGACTACGGCTACCAGGCCGTTGCCAAGCTCACGCCCATGGCCAAGGCGCTCATCGCCGGCGCCTACGGCAAAGCCCCGGACCGCTCCTACATCGGGGGCTGCTCCAACGGCGGGCGCCATGCCATGGTCGAGGCCGCGCGCGGCCAGGCCTACGACGGCTACCTGATCGGCGCACCCGGCTACCGGCTGCCGAACGCGGCGCTGGCCCAGCTCTGGGGTGCGCAGCAATGGGCTACGTTGTCCGTGCCCAACGCCACCACCCAGCACCCGATGGTGCCGACCGCCAGAATCCCCGATCTGAGCGGCGCCTTCACCAAGGCGGAGCGGCAGATGGTGGCCGGTGCCATCCTGGGCAAATGCGATGCGCTGGACGGGGCGAAGGACGGCATGGTGCAGGCCACGCAGGCCTGCCAGAGCCGCTTCAACCTGGCCACCGATGTGCCCACCTGCACCGGCGAGCGAAACGGCGCCTGCCTGAGCGCTGCACAGAAGTCGGTGATCGCCAACGTGTTCTCGGGCGCCCGCACGGCCACCGGTCAATCCATCTACTCGGCCTTCGCCTACGACCCCGGCCTGGCCGCCGACAACTGGGCCACCTGGAAGTTCGCCAACGCGGTCGCTCTCGATCCGCTGGCGGTCGGCACCGTGTTCAGCGTGCCGCCCGGCATGGTCGATCCCCTCAAGGTGGACATTTCTGCCCGCCTCCCGATGTTCAGTGCCACCAGCGATGTGTACCGAGAGTCGGGCTTGTCGCTCATGACGCCGCCCGGACATGAGAACCCGGTGAACCACACCCGCTTGCTGGATCGCGGCGCGAAGATGGTCCTGTACCACGGCGTGGCCGACGCGGTCTTCTCGGCCGAAGACACCCGCCAGTGGATGCTGCGACTGAACCAGGCCCTGGGCGGCAAGGCCGACCGCTTGGCCCGTTACTTCCCGGTGCCGGGCATGGCCCACTGCTCGGGCGGTCCATCCACCGACCAGTTCGACCTGCTCTCACCCCTGGTGAAATGGGTCGAACAAGGCGTGCCGCCTCAGGCTGTGCTGGCCACCGCGCGCGGCGTGGGCAACAGCGGTGGTGTCAACGCCGACGTGCCCGCCGACTGGACGCCCAACCGCAGCCGCCCCCTGTGCGCCCACCCCACGGTCGCCACCTACAAAGGCTCGGGCTCGATCGAAGACGCCGCCAACTTCCGCTGCGAGTAACACACCCGATCTCCCATGAACGCCTACCAGCCCCAGCCCGCCGAACAACGCTTCATCTTGCAAGACGTGCTGCAGGCCCCACGGTTGCTCGCCGCACTGCCGGTGTTTGCGGACTTCGATCAGGACCTGCTGGTGCAGGTGACCGACGAGGCGGGCAAGTTCGTCGGCGAAGTGGTCGCCCCACTCAACCGCGAAGGCGACGAGGTGGGTGCGCAGTGGAAAGTCGGTGCCGTCACCATGCCGCCAGGGTTTCGCGACGCGTACCAGGCCTTCTGGCAGGCCGGCTGGCCCTCCCTGGCCTGCGCCACCGACGACGGCGGCCAGGGCCTGCCCGCCGCGCTGGAGGCCATGCTCTACGAGAACCTGAGCGCCGCCAACCACGGCTGGACCATGGCGCCCGGCCTGCTGCACGGCGCCTACGAATGCATCAAGCCTGAGCGCCGCCAACCACGGCTGGACCATGGCGCCCGGCCTGCTGCACGGCGCCTACGAATGCATCAAGCACCACGCCTCGCCCGAGCTGAAGGCGCGTTACCTGGAAAAGGTCGCCAGCGGCGAATGGCTGGCCACCATGTGCCTGACCGAGCCGCACGCGGGATCGGACCTCGGCCTGTGCCGCACCAAGGCCGTGCCGCTGGCCGATGGTCGTTTCGCGCTGTCCGGCACCAAGATCTTCATTTCCGGCGGCGAACACGACCTGACCGACAACATCGTGCACCTGGTGCTCGCGCGCCTGCCCGACAGCCCGCCCGGCCCGAAGGGCCTGTCGCTGTTCCTGGTGCCCAAGTTCTACGAAGACGGCACGCGCAGTGCCGTCGTGTGCGAGCGCATCGAAGAAAAGATGGGCCTGCACGGC
>JALOSN010000428.1 GCA_025458415.1 Hydrogenophaga sp. | reverse complement strand
CCTGGGCTTGAAGAACCTGGATCAGATCCTTCACCCCGCCTCTGCAGGCTGAGAGGGACCACCAGCTGGGAAAGTTCCGCAATTTTTGGGTCATCGTGTCCTCCTGGGCACTGGGGTGGAGTCGCGGGCCGATACTTTTTGGCCGCAATGTGAACTTGATCTGGCTGCCGAAGCTGCGAACCGTCTGTCCATCGCGGGCCACCAGGTACTTGTGGAAGTTCCAGCCGGGGGCCTGCCCGGTGCGGGTGGCCAGCTCCCGGTACAGCGGGTTGGCCTGTTGGCCGACCACCGTCGACTTGCCAAACATCGGAAACCGCACGCCGAAGGTGTTCTGGCAGAAGTCCGCGATGGCCTGGTTGCTGCCCGGTTCCTGGCGACCGAAGTCGTTGGACGGAAAACCCAGCACCACGAAGCCGCGGTCACGGTAACGTGCGTACAGCGCCTCCAACCCTGCATACTGACCGGTGAAGCCGCAGAAGCTGGCGGTGTTGACCACCAGCAGCACCTGGCCACGGTACTGGCACAGGTCCTGTTCCACCTCGTCCTGCAGCCGCTCAAAGCGCTGCCTCAGCAGCGGCGGGCAGTCGGACCGCGCCTCCACGCCGGCGACCGGACTGCCGGGCGCGGGGGCCTGCGCCCGGGACGGCCCGGCCATTGCGGCACACAGGGCGATCAGCGCGGCCAGCAGCGGAATCCGCGCCCCGCAGCGGGTCTTGACTTGGACATGCTTCATTTTCAGGTCCTTGGAACGATAATCTGAGCCCATTCTGACGTTTTTGTCCATGACAAGTTCGATCTCCGGGGTGACGGTCCACCACAGCATTGCCGACATCGAGCGGGACACCGGTCTGTCCAAGGACACGCTGCGCGTCTGGGAACGCCGCTATGGTTTTCCTCAACCCACGCGCGACGCGCAGGGTGAGCGGCAGTACGACGACGAACAGCTCACCCGCCTGCGCCATGTGCGCCGGCTGATCGACGCCGGTCACCGCCCCGGACGCGTGGTGTCGCTGCCCCTGACCGAGCTGCTGCAACTGGATACGCAGGAGCGGGCGGTGCGGATGCAGGGCAGCAGCCCCTCGGGCCGAAGCCGGTCCCGGGCCGGCGCCCCGGCCCCTGAACCCTGTCCCGACATCCCCCGCTGGCTGGAGATGCTGGTGCGTCAGGACGTGGTGGCCTTGCGCCAGTCGCTGCAGCAATCGCTGCTGGAGCGCGGTCTGGCGCGCATGCTTGTCGAGTGTGTGGCGCCCATGAACATGCAGGTCGGCCAGTCGTGGATCGAAGGGCGGCTGGCGGTGCACCAGGAGCACCTCTACACCGAGGTGGTGCAGGGTCTGCTGCGCCAGGCGATGGCGCAGGCGGCCACGCAGCGCACCCTGGTGCCGCCCCGTGTGCTGCTGACCACCCTGCCGGGTGAACCCCATGCGCTGGGCCTGCTGATGGCCGAGTGCATGCTGGTGCTGGAAGGCTGTCAGACGGTCCCGCTGGGCACCCAGACGCCGCTGCCCGAGATCGTCGCCGCGGCCCAGGCCGGTGGTGCCGACATCGTGGCCCTGGGTTTCAGCGGCATCCAGAACCCGCGCGAGGTCAGGACCGCGCTCGAACAGCTGCGCCTGCGCCTGCCGCCGACCGTCGCCCTCTGGGCCGGTGGCCAGGTGCCCCTGCTGCGCCGTGATCACCAGACCGGTGTGGCCGGCTGGCAACCCATGGGCCGGCTGGTCGACATCCCCATGGGGGTGGCCGCCTGGCGTGCCGGGCAGTCGGCGCGGGACGGCACGCGTGGCTGAGCGGCGGCCGGCTCCCGGCTTCAAGGGCAACAAGGCCGGCTTGCCCACCAAGCCCTGCCTGTCCTGTGGCCTGCCCATGAGCTGGCGCCGCAAGTGGGCCCGAGACTGGGAACAGGTCAAGTATTGCAGCGAGCGCTGCCGGCGCGCCGGCCCCGCTGCCTGAGCGCCGGCACGGCATGTCCCCAACGCCTGTGCGCCGGCTGGTGCTGGTCCTCGGTGACCAGCTGTGGACGGACAATCCGGCCCTGGAGGGTTTCGATCCGGCGCTCGACCGTGTCCTGCTGATCGAGGCTCCGGGCGAGGCCCATCTGGTCTGGAGCCACAAGGCCCGCATCGCGTTGTTCCTGTCGGCCATGCGGCACTTCAGCGCCCGACTGCGTGCGCTGGGCTGGCCGGTGATCCATGTCGGCCTGGACGACGCGGGTGAACAGGCCGCCGGCCACCATCGGCTCGACCAGCGGCTGGCCGCCCAGCTGCAGGTCCTGCAGCCTCGGGCCCTGCATGTGTGCGAAGCGGGCGAGTGGCGTCTTGAAAAGGCCATCGAAGCCTGCGCGGCCCAGGCCGGGGTGCCCCTGCACTGGCACGCCGACACCCATTTCCTGTGCAGCCGGGAACGCTTTGCGGGCTGGGCCCGGGGCCGGCGGGAATGGCGCATGGAGCACTTCTACCGCCAGATGCGGCGCGAGCATCGGGTGCTGATGGATGGGAACGAGCCCCTGGGGGGCGCCTGGAATTTCGATGCCGACAACCGCAAGGCCTACCCGAAGTCCGGGCCAGGCTGGGTCCCGCCGCCGGCACGCTTCGAGC
>JALOSN010000020.1 GCA_025458415.1 Hydrogenophaga sp. | reverse complement strand
CACACTGATCACCCTCGCTTCCGCCACCGCCGCCCTGGCCGGTCCTGCCTGCCAGGTGCCCGAGGCCAAGTGGATGAAGGAGTCCGACTTCCGCACGAAAATGGAAGGGCAGGGCTACCAGATCAAGACCTTCAAGGTCAGCAAGGGCAAGTGCTACGAGATCTACGGCTTTGACAAGGCCGGCAAGAAAGTCGAGATCTACTTCGACCCGTCCTCCGGCGCCGAGCTTGAGCGCAAGTGAGCCGGCAGGATCTGCCCGTACCCGCTGCTGACGTGGCCACAACACACGGGTCGTCCCCGCTGCAAGAGGACGTCCGTGTGTGGGACCTGTTTGTCCGCCTCTTCCACTGGAGTCTGGTCACCTGCGTGGTGCTCAATCAGTGGTTCCTTGAGGAGGGCGAACAGCCGCACGAGTGGGTCGGTTATGTCGCCAGTGCCCTGGTGGTGGCGCGCATCGTGTGGGGCTTTGTGGGCACACACCATGCGCGCTTTGCCAGTTTCTTCCCGACCCCCCGGCGGCTAAAAACGCATCTGGGCGCGCTGCGGCGGGGGCACTGGCCGGCACACGAGGGACACAATCCCCTGGGCGCATTGATGATGCTGGCCCTGATGGCGGCGGTGCTGGCCCTGGGCCTGACCGGCTGGATGCAGACCACCGACCGGTGGTTCGGCGAGGAATGGCTGATGGAGCTGCATGAGGCGCTGGCTGAAGACCTGCTGCTGGCGGCGGGTGTGCACGCCGGCGCCGCACTGCTGATGGGGCGTCTGGAGCGGGTGTACCTGGTGCGCGCCATGGTCACCGGGCGCAAACGTCGCTTCTAAGGAAGCGGCAGCGCGGCGGTCGCCATGCCGTCGCTTCCAGCACCCGGGCGGTCAGCTCCAGAGCCAGCGCACGAAGGCCGAAAGCCAGACGCCGCCACACAGCAGCAGGCTGACCAGCACCGCGGCGCTGGCCACATCCTTGGCCCGTCCTGACAGCTCGTTCCACTGCAGACCCACGCGGTCGACCACCGACTCGACCGCGGTGTTGAGCAGCTCGGTCACCAGCACCAGCGCCAGCACGCCGACCAGCAGCACCCCTTCGGCCCAGTTGCGCGCCAGAAAAGGTGTCAATGGCAGCAGCACGGCAGCGCCCAGCAGTTCCTGGCGAAAGGCGGGTTCGTGCCAGGCGGCACGCAGGCCACGGACCGAGTGGCCCCCTGCGCTGATGATCCGGCGCCAACCCGTTGGCTTGGTGTTCATGTGGACGAGGATCCGGTTTGGGTCTCCGGGCCTGCCCAGCGCAGCGCAAAGCGGGTCGTCATGGGGGACTGGGCATGGCCGCTTTCCAGCCGGGCGCCCATGCGCTCGGCCAGGCGTTCCACCAGGCGAAGCCCCAGCCCCAACCCGCCGCTGGCGGGGGTGGGCGGTCCGTTCACGCGGCCGCCGTCATCGCTGACCGAGACCACGGTGCTGTCGCCCGAGTGATCGATGTCGACCCGGATCTGGGTGCCCGTGGGCGTGTGCCGTATGGCGTTGTCGATCAGGTTGCGCAGGGCCAGCTCCAGCAGGGTGCGGGGCACGGGCAGATGGACGGCATGGTCCGGCGCCTGCAGGGCCAGCTCCTGGTCGCGCTCATAGGCCAGCGGAACGTGTTCCTCGATGATCGTGGACGCCACTTCGCACACGTCCGTTGTGGTGGTCAGCGACAGCGACGGGTCGCGTTGAGCGCGTGCCAGGTCCAGCAATTGCTGCAGGATCCGCCCCGCCCGCAGGGCATCCTCCTCCAGCCGATCGAGCACCTCGGCCGTGGGTGCCGCGCGTGCCGCACGCGCCCCCAGGGCGATCGAGGCCAGCGGTGTGCGCAGTTCGTGGGCGACATCCGATGCAAAGGCGCGTTCGCGTTGGGCCTGCGCCTGCAGGGCATCAACCATGCCATTGATGGCGCTCACGGTGGAGGCGAATTCCTGGTAGCGGTGCTCCGTGTCCAGTCGCTGGCCCGCCGCGGTGTCCAGCGACTGGACCTGGTCGGAGAGCTGCCCCAGTGGCCTGAGGCCACGGCGCACGGCCCACCACAGGGCCAGCATCACCAGCGGCAGCAGCACCAGCACGGGCAGCACCACATGCTGACCCAGCTCCAGGTTGAGGCGGTGGCGGTCTTCCATGTCCACCAGCACCGCCACCTGGCGGTTGTCGGGCGAGGTGGCGGCGTACATGCGCCACTCGCCCTGGCCGTGCGCCGGGTCCACCCGCACGCTGGACAGTCCCGGGGTCGGCGGTGATCGCAGGCCAAGCGCGGTCGCGAAGCCGTGTGTGTCTTCCACCAGCCGGCCGCTTTCCCAGCGCAGCACGGCCAACTCGATCGCGTAGTCGCGGCGGTGGGCCGCCTGGTTGCTGGGGGTGTCCAGCGACTGCTGGTCCTGGGGTGCCAGCAGCAGGCGGGCGACGGAGATCAGTTTGCCATCGGTGATCTCGCGTGCCTCATGGCGGCCGGTGCTCCAGGTCGAAGCCGCCATCAGCAGCCAGACCAGGACCAGCGCCGCCGCCGACCAGAACCACAGGTACCGGCTGAGCGTGCTGCGCGTCTTCATCCGGGTTGCTCCGGAATGAAGTAGCCGACCCCCCGCACGGTGCGGATCAACCCATCGCCGAGCTTGCGTCGCAGGTGGTGAACGTGCACCTCGATCGCGTTGCTTTCCAGTCCTTCGCCGAAGCCATACAGGGCGGCCTCCAGGCGGGCCTTGGACATCACCCGGGGCCGGTCCTGCAGCAGGGCGAGCAGCAGGGCGAACTCGCGCCCGCCGATCGAGACCGGGACGCCGTCCCGCGTCACGGTGTGGGCCGCCGGGTCGATCACCAGCGCCCCGTATTCGATCTGGGGGCGGGCTCGACCGCCGGCGCGGCGGAACATGGCGCGCAGGCGCGCCAGCATTTCGTTGGCGTCAAAGGGTTTGACGATGTAGTCATCGGCCCCGCTATCGAGTCCGGCGATCCGGTCGCTGACGCCGTCGCGCGCGGTCATGATGAGCACCGGTACATCGGACGGCGTGCCCGGGTGACCCTCGCTGGCCGGGGTCGGCTGACGCCGCAGGCGGGCCAGCAGGTCCAGGCCGTCGCCGTCGGGCAGCCCCAGGTCCAGCAGCAGCGCGTCAAACGCCTCCACCCGCAGCGCCGCCCAGGCACCTGCCAGGTTGCCGCAGACATCGGGTGCATGCCCATCGGCACGCAAGGCCGTTGCCAGACCGCTGGCAATGCCCGGGTCGTCTTCCACCACCAGCACCCTCATGGCATCACTCCTGATCAGACCGGACCGGTGACAGTGCCCGCTTGCGCCGCGGCGTCGGGTGTCTCACCGGGCGGCACCGCCGGCCGGGTTTTCGCGTACGCGCGGTACCAGTCCACAAAACGCTGCACACCGGTGCCCACATCGGTGGCCGGACTCCAGCCTGTCAGGGCCTGCAGGCGGCCGACATCGGCCCAGGTGTCCGGCACGTCGCCGGCCTGCATGGGCAGCAGCTGGCGGATGGCCGGTTTGCCGATCGCGCGTTCCAGGTGGGCGATGAAGTCGTTCAGCAGCACCGGCTGATTGTTGCCGACGTTGAGCACACGGTGCGGGGCCTCGCCCGCCTGGCCTTGAGGCGCACGGTGGAGCACTCGCACGAAGGCCTCCACCACGTCGCCCACAAAGGTGAAGTCGCGACGCATCTGTCCGCCGTTGTAGACCTCGATGGCCTGACCAGCCTCGATCGCCCGCACGAACTTGAAAATCGCCATGTCGGGTCGGCCCCAGGGGCCATATACCGTGAACAGGCGCAGGCCGGTGGCCGGCAGTCCGTACAGGTGGCTGTAGCTGTGGACCATCACCTCATTGGCCTTCTTGCTGGCCGCGTAGAGCGAGACCGGGCGGTCGGTCACCGCATCCTCGCGCAGCGGCATCGGGTTGCCCTGGCCATAGACCGAACTCGACGAGGCATAGACCAGATGCCGCACGCCGGCGTGCCGGCAGCCTTCCAGCACATTGAGCGTGCCGGCCAGGTTGCTGTCCAGGTAGGCCAGCGGGTTTTCCACCGAATAGCGCACCCCGGCCTGGGCTGCCAGGTGCAACACGGCGTCAAAGCGCTCGGCGGCGAACAGGGCGGCTGTGGCCACCCGGTCGGCCAGATCCAGCCGGACAAAACGGAAGCCCGGGCGGGCCGAGAGCCGCGCCAGCCGGTCGCGCTTGAGCTGAGGGTCGTAGTAGGGGGTCAGGCTGTCCAGCCCCACCACCTCCAGACCGTCGGCCAGCAGCCGGTCGCTCAGGTGAAAACCGATGAAGCCGGCGGCGCCGGTGACCAGCACGCGCTGGGGAGACAGGAGGGGTGCGTTCATTGCAGGATGTCCATGCGTTGTGGACGCCAGGTGTAGCGGACAGGGCGCTCTGGTGGTTCGCAGGTGGCCGCCAGGGTGGCAGCGTCCAGCAGGGCCCACTCACGCCGGTGGGCGTCGCCCAGTTCCTGCCGCTTCGTGCCGTCAAAGCAGTGCAGCCCCAGCGGTTTGGGCACCAGCAGCACCCGCGAAGGGTCTTCTTTCATCCACAGCCAGGCGTTGCGCTCCTGCTCTTCCAGCGGGGCCAGGTAGCTGAAATGCACCAGCGGCCGGTGCGAGAACAGCAGGAACTGCTCTTTGAACAGCAGCAGTCCGACCTCGCGTCCGGGTTCCAGCCGTTGTTCCAGGCGCTGCATCAGCTCGCGCGGCGTGCGGTGCGGCTCCATGGCGGGCCAGACCCACCAGGCGACGAACAACCAGCCCATCAGGGCGGCCAGCGCCAGCTGTTCCAGCACCTGGCGCCGCCAGGTCAGCGCCATCGATGCCAGCACCGCGGCACCCAGCACCATCAGGGGACCGGCCAGGGTGGCCAGTTCGTCGGCATAGTCGTCCACCCGGGGTCCCAGTCGCTCGGGCTGCCACCAGGCCAGCGCGCCCAGGGCCACGATGACCAGACCCGACAGCAGCAGGGTCAGGCGCAAGGTCCCGGTGGACCAGCGGGTGGCCTTTTCCTGCAAGGCCTGCTGCCACACCACAGCGGCCACCAGGGCCAGCATGGGCAGGGCCGGCAGTATGTAGACCCCCCGTTTGCCCGGGCTGAGGGAGAAGAACACGATCACCAGCACCACCCAGGCAAACAGGATGCGTGCCCGCGGGTCGTCCCGCAGCACCCGGCCCAGGCGGCGGACCTGCGTCAGCAGCAGCAGGGCCAGCGGCAGCCAGAGGGTCGGTATGGCGGTGGTCAGGAAATAGTGCCAGGGCTTGATGTGCCCCCAGGGGTTGGCATAGCGTTTTGCGGTCTGCTGCAGCAGGATGTTGTCGCGGTATTCGCGCAGCACCTCGCTGCCGGAGGCCGCCACCTGCCACAACATGGGCCCCAGCCACAGCGCCAGTGTGACCAGCAAGGCCAGCAGGCCCAGCCAGCTGCGCGCGCCCCAGACCTTGCCCGCTGTCCCGGCGCGTGCTGCGGTGCCCCAGATCGCCAGCGGAATCAGCATCAGCACCGGCAGAAAGCCGACACCCTTGGTCATGATGCCCAGCGCCATGGCCACGAAGGCCGTGATGTACCAGCCCCAGGCTGGGCCGGTCATGAAATGCCGAAGCAGACCGTAACAGCCCAGGGTGATCCAGAAGCAGACCAGCGCGTCGATCTGCGCCGTCTTGGCCTGCAGCAGGAACTGCGGCGTGAACACCAGGATCAGCAGGGCGTTGCGGGCCACATCGGCCCCCCACAGCCGGCGACCGATGTCGCTCACCAGCCAGAGCGTGCCCAGGCCGGCCAGGGCGCTGGGCAGCAGAAAGGCGAGCTTGAGCTGTCCGGTGAGCTGGTAGCACAGGGCGACCAGCCAGATGAACACCGGCGGCTTGTCCGGGTAGGGTTCGCCGCCGCGCATCGGAAACAGCCACTGGCCCGACTCCACCATCTCGCGCGCGATCTGGGCAAACCGGGGCTCGTCGGCCGGCCAGGGCGAGCGCAGGCCGATGCCCGAGGCCAGCACGACGGCCACCGCCAGCAGCAGCCACAGCGTGCCCGCGGACCACGGTCCGTTTCTCTGATCGGTCAACCTGTTCATCACGCCTTGCGCTCCCGCAGAACCTGGGCCAGGCGCTGCTTGAAGCCGTGGTGGTAGAGGTACCAGGCCAGCGCCGTGGAGCCCACCAGCAAGGCCAGGCTGATCCAGATCTTGTCGCTGTCCTGCAGGGCCACGCCCCGACCCGCATAGCTGAACAGCAGCGACTGCGGCAGGTAGCCGGGCAGGCTGCCCAGCAGCACCGAGCGGCGACTCAGGCCTGCCAGCGCGGCCGCCACGTTGGTGACCAGGTTGCTGCCCACCGGCATCAGCCGGACGATGCAGATCCATTTCCAGGTGTCGCCCCCGAGCACCTGGCGCACGACGTCAATCCGGTCGCCATGGCGCTCGCGCAGCCAGCCCAGGCCGGCATGTTTGACCACGCTCATGGTCAGCAGCGCCCCCAGGCCGGTCAGCAGCGTGCTGACCACCCCACCCCACCAGCCGCCCAGCAGGTAGCCGCAGCTGAAGGCCAGCACCTGCCGTGGACCGCCCAGGGCCGTGAAGACGACGGCGCCCAGCCCGAACAGCGGCCAGGCCAGCGCACCGTACTCGCGGAACAGGTCCCGCAGCAGGTCTTCTTCGTTGTAGGTGCCCCACCAGCCGTAGTGAAACGACACGAAGGCCAGCGTCAGCACCGCGGTCAGCAGCAAGGGCTTGACCAGCAGCCCCAGGTCGGATCTCATTCGGCCGCGCCTTCGCCGGCGAACTCGCGTGCCGACACCTGTGGCAGTCGGCTGCGACGGATCAGCCAGCGCACGGCGAACATGTCCACGATGCCCACCCAGACCCGGTTCCAGGCGGTGTACTTGGACACACCGGCCTGGCGGTGGCGGTGGTTGACCGGCACCACGCTGATGCGCCCGCCCAGACGCAGCACCAGCGCCGGGATGTAGCGGTGCATGTGGTCGAAATACGGCAGCTGCAGCCAGGTTCGCCTGGGAATGAGCTTCAGGCCACAACCGGTGTCGGGCACACCGTCGTCCAGGATGCGCCGCCGAACGGCGTTGGCGATTTTCGACTGGAATTTCTTCCACTCGGTATCTCGCCGGTTCTTGCGGAAGCCGGCCACGCAAAAGTCCGGTCCTCCGGAGGTCATGCGGGCGGCTTCGGCCAGCAGCGCCGGTATGTCGGCCGGGTCGTTCTGGCCATCGCCATCGATGGTTACCAGATAGCGGCCTTGGGCATGGCGGGCGGCCGTGCTCAGGGCCGTGCTCTGGCCGCAGCTGCGCTCGTGCCGCAGCAACTGGGCGTGAGCGCCCAGCTCACGGCAGCGCGAGAGGAAGACCTGGCCGGTGCCGTCGCTGCTGCCGTCATCGACCAGCACGATCTCGAACCGGCAGACCGGCTGCAAGGCGGCCACGATCTCGGTCACCAACGCGCCGATGTTGCCGGCTTCATCCTTGGCCGGGATGAGGACAGATGCCTCCAGAGAATGCTGCGGTTCGACGGATTCGGGAAAGGGGACGCTGGAGCTCATGCGAAAGGGCCGGCCGGCCACGACAGTTTGACCATATGCTGCTGCTCCAATCTTAAGGTCAGCTTAAAGTTGGGTGTCGAGCATGGCGGCATGCGACTTCAGAACGGCGCATCCCTGCGTCCCGCCCTCATGCTCTGCCTGGCCAGTCTGGTCATGGCTTTGGCCTGGGATCTTTCCGCGCTTGACCTGCCGGTCATGCAGATGATCGGCGACCGCCATGGTTTTGCATGGAGAACCCATCCCTGGCTCGCCGTGGTCATGCACGACCGCTTTCGCCAGATCGCCCTGGGGCTGTTTCTGGTGCTGGTGGGGTGGGTCGTGTTGCCTGAGGCCCCGGGTCGCCTGGCCCGGCGCGAACGTCTGGGGGTGCTCGGCGGGGTGCTGGTGTCGTTGCTGGTCATCAACCTGATGAAGCTGCGCAGCCTGACCAGCTGCCCCTGGGAACTGGCCGAGTTCGGGGGACGTGCCTGGCACGTGTCGCACTGGCAATGGGGCGTTGCCGACGGCGGGAGCGGGCGCTGCTTTCCTGGCGGACATGCGTCCAGTGCCATGGCGTTTGTGGGCCTGGCCCTGCCGGGCCTGGGGCGGGGCTGGCGCTCCGGCTGGGGCTGGCTGTCGATGACCGTCCTGCCGGGCCTGGCCGCCGGTATCGCGCAGACCTTGCGCGGGGCACACTATCCCAGCCACACGCTGTGGACCCTGGTGGTTTGCGTGAGCTGCTCAACGGCCGTGTGGGCGGTGGTGCGGTGCCGCAGCCGGTGAGGCGCTCACCATCCCAGCCCGATGTGCAGCGGCAGGTAAACCGACATGCCGGCCACGATGGTGCCCAGCACGCCGCGCTGCCAGAAGAACCAGGTTGCGCCGGCGACGGCCGCGAACAGCCGCGCGTCCTGCCAGGTGCTCACCAGCGCGCCCTGGGTGGTCATGATTTCGGGCACCACCACGGCGGCCAGGGCGGCGATGGGGGCGTACTGCAACCCGCGCTGGGCCCAGTGAGGCAGCGTCCAGGGTCGATCGGAGAACAGGAAGAACGAACGGGTGATGACGGTCACCACGCCCATGGCCAGGATGATCAGCAAGGTGTCCAGGTTCAGCTCAAGCATGGTGGGCACCACCTTTTTGGTCAAACAGCGGGGTCTTCTCCAGCACCAGGCAGATGGCCACGGCGCAGGCGATGGCCACCAGGATGTTGAGCTTGAGCGGCAGCGCCCAGGCGACCACGGCCGCCATGCCGGCGACACCGGCGGACACCATGCGAAGCGGCGAGGTGGCCAGTGAGCACAGCACACCCAGCAGCGCCAGGATGCCGGCAAATCCCAGCCCCCATTCGGTGGGTACCGCATGCGCCGCCAGAATGCCGACCACACTGGCGGCCATCCAGGCCGTGAAGTTGATGGCGCAATTGCCCATCAGGTAGGCCTGCTGGGCGGTCAGTTCCTCGGGGCTGCTGCCGGGTTTCGGGTAGCGCCTGGCGAAGAAGACATAGCTCAGGTCGCCGGTGACGAAGCCCGAGACCACGCGATGGACACGCGGCATGTGCATCATGTACGGGCGCAGGTGGGCCGAGAACACCACGAAGCGCAGGTTGACGCAAAACGCCGCCGCCAGAATCACCCACATGGGCGCGCCGGCGGCAATCATCGGTACCGCCGCCAGCTGCGCGCTGCCGGCGTAGACGATGAAGGTCATGAGCAGGGCTTCCAGCACCGACAGGCCGGACTTGACCATGGCCACGCCGGTCATCAGGCCCCAGGCCGCGATGCCCATGGACACCGTGGTCTGATCCCGGATGCCTTCGCGGTATTCCGGCAGCTTGCGGTA
>JALOSN010000427.1 GCA_025458415.1 Hydrogenophaga sp. | reverse complement strand
CAGGCGGTGGTGTTCGGCGACGGCCAGCCGCAGCTGTCGGCGGTGCTCTGGAGCAGCCACGCGCAGGCCACCGACGCCCAGCTGCACGACGCGGTGCAGGCCGCCAACGAAAGCCTGCCCGACTACGCGCAGATCGGACGCTGGGTCCGCGCCTGTGCACCCTTCGATGCCGGCAGCGGCATGGCCACCGACAACGGCCGTCCCCAGCGGGAGGCGATCCATCAGCGCCACGCCGACGCGCTGGCGCTGCCGACCGAGTGAGTTTTCAGGAGAGATGTCAATGTCCTTTTATGCCCGATTGAACGAACAGTCCCAACAGGCCCGGCAGCAGCTGCTGGCCGTGCCCATCATCCAGGGGGCGCTGCAGGGGCGGGTGTCCTTGCCCAGCTACCTGGCCTTCCTGACCGAGGCCTACCACCATGTGCGCCACACCGTGCCCTTGCTGAAGGCCTGCAAGGCGGCACTGCCGGCGCGCCATGTCTGGCTGTACGACGCCATGGACGAGTACGTCGAGGAAGAGCAGGGCCACGACGAGTGGATCCTGGACGACATCCGGGCCTGTGGTGGGGATGCCGAGGCGGTGCGTCATGGGCGGCCGGCCTTGGCCACGGAGGTGATGGTGGCCTATGCCTATGACACCATTGCACGCGGTAACCCGCTGGGATTCTTGGGCATGGTGCACGTGCTGGAGGGCACCAGCGTGGCGCTGGCCCTGATGGCGGCCGACCGGATCCAGACCGGGCTGGCCCTGCCCGATGCGGCTTTCAGCTACCTGCGATCACACGGCACGCTGGACCAGGCCCACACCGCGCACTTTGCGCTGCTGATGGACCGCATCGAGGACGTGGCGGACCAGATGGCCATCGTGCACGCCGCGCGCGCTTTCTTCCACCTGTATGCAGACGTGTTCCGAAGCTTGCCGCTGCCGCAGGGCACGCCGGCGTTCGAGGCGGAAGGCGTCTGACATGAAGCTGCCCGAAACGCGCATCCTGATGACCGGCGCCACCGGCGGCATCGGCCGGGCCACCGCCCTGATCCTGCTGAAGCAGGGTGCCGCGGTGCTGCTGGTGGGGCGCTCGGACGCCGCGCTGGAGCGCTTGGCTGCCGAGTACCGCGCCCTGGGTGTGCCGGCGTCGCGGGTGAAGTGGGCGGCGGCCGATATCACCCGTGCGCTCGACCGCAGCCGTCTGGTGGACGAAGCCGAACGGCTCGATTGCAATGTGGTGCTGCACAACGCCGGGGTGCCCGCGTTCGGCCTGTTGCGGGACGCCTCGCCGGAGGATCTGGCCTCGGTCGTGCAGACCAACCTGGTGGCACCGATGGCCCTCACGCAGGCAATGCTGCCGCGCCTGCTGACCTTGCCCGCCGCGCAGATCGTGTTTGTCGGCTCGGTGCTGGGCAGCCTCGGGCTGCCTGGCTTCAGCGTCTACGGCGCCAGCAAGTTCGGCCTGCACGGCTTTGCGCAGGCGCTGCGGCGAGAACTCGCCGGCAGCCCGGTGCGGGTGCAGTACATCGGCCCACGCAGCACCGACACCGGCTTCAACAGCCACGGGGTGCAGGCCTACAACCGCGCGACCGGCACCGCGCAGGACCGACCGGAGCAGGTGGCCCGTGCGATTGCGCGTCTGATCGAGGACGGTGCTGCTGAACGCCTCCTCGGTTTTCCCGAGAAGCTGGCCGCCCGTCTCAACGGCCTGGCCCCCACCTGGCTGGACGGCGCTTTCCGGCGGCACCGGCAGGCCCTTGAAACACCCGCTGACGACCTGACGGCGGCACGCACCTGAACTTTCATTCTTTTCTGGAGATACCCATCATGAGGCCCTCATCCACCACCCGCCGCCAATGGCTGGCCGCTGCCGTGGCCGTTCTCTCGCTCTCGTCGACCTGGCTGGCCCATGCCGCCGGCGTGGATGATGCGGTGCAGGAGCTGCAGCAGGGCTGGGAAACCATCCGTTACCAGGCGCCCGCCGGCGAGCGCGAGAAGCGCTTCGAGGCGCTGGCCCAGCGCGCCCACAGCCTGCGCCAGGCCCACCCCGGCAAGGCCGAAGTGCTGATCTGGGAGGGGATTGTGGTCAGCTCGCTGGCCGGCGAGAAGGGCGGTCTGGGCGCCCTGCCGCTGGTCAAGCAGGCCAAGGCGCTGTACGAGCAGGCCATCCAGATCGACGGCCGGGCGCTGGACGGTTCGGCCTACAACAGCCTGGGTGTCCTGTACTACAAGGTGCCCGGCTGGCCGGTCGGTTTCGGTGACAAGAAGCCTGCTGCAGAAGGCGCTGGCCATCAACCCGCAGGGCATCGACCCGAACTTCTTCTATGGCGAGTTCCTGCTGGAGACCGACGCGGCCGCCAGTGCCTTGCCTTACCTGGAGAAGGCCCTGCAGGCACCGGCCCGTCCGGGACGGCCCCTGGCCGACCAGGGTCGGCGCGAGGAAGCGCGACAGCTGTTGAGCAAAGCCCGGGCGTCCTGAGCCGCACCGGGGGGCTGGAGAGGGCGGCCTCAGCCCGCGCGACGGGCCAGCACCTCGAAGGCCGGCAGGGTCTTGCCTTCGAGCACTTCGAGGAAGGCGCCACCGCCGGTGGAGATGTAGCCCACGTCCTT
>JALOSN010000426.1 GCA_025458415.1 Hydrogenophaga sp. | reverse complement strand
GTACGGTCACGGACCCGATCCGCTGGACCACACCGGACCCAGTGAGGCCCAGATGCTGGCCAAGGACATTGCCGAAGCCGAACACCACCCGGTGAATGCTCCCGCCTCCAAGAAAACCCATTGAGCGAGCACACCATGATCGAGTTTGTCACCAGCAACTTCGTCCCGCTGATGTTCGCGGGGCTGCTTTTCTTCCTGCTCACCGGTTTCCCGGTGGCGTTTGCCCTGGCCGCCACCGGCCTGTTCTTCGGCCTGATCGGCATGGAGGTCGGGCTGTTCCCGTCCAACCTGTTCCAGGCCCTGCCGCTGCGGGTTTTCGGCATCATGCAGAACGACACCCTGCTGGCCATTCCCTTCTTCACGCTCATGGGCATCATCCTGGAGCGCAGCCGCATGGCAGAAGACCTGCTGTCCACGGTGGCCCAGGTGTTCGGCCCGGTGCGCGGCGGCCTGGCCGTGGCGGTGGTGCTGGTGGGCGCTCTGCTGGCGGCCACCACCGGTGTGGTGGCGGCGGCGGTGATTTCGATGGGCCTGATCTCGTTGCCCATCATGCTGCGTTACGGCTACACCGGACCATCGCCACAGGCACCATCACCGCGTCGGGCACCCTGGCCCAGGCCATTCCGCCCTCGCTGGTGCTGATCGTGCTGGCCGACCAGCTCGGTCGGTCGGTCGGTGACATGTACGCCGGCGCGCTGATCCCGGGACTGATGCTGGTGGGCCTGTACCTGCTGTTCATCGCCGCCGTCGCTCTCATCAAGCCCAAGTGGGTGCCGGCCTTGCCGGCCGAGGCCCGCATCTACCGGGAAGAGAATGGCGCATCCGGCCACACGTCCCTGCTGGTGCTGCTGGCCATCTGCGGGCTGGTCAGCTATGTCTGGTCGCTGAACCACGAGGCCATCATCAACCCCATGATCGAGCGCGAAAGGGCGCCGGCCGCCGACGAGGTGGTCATCATGTCGATCACCGTCGGTTCTTTCCTGGCCCTGGCGCTGGCCCTGCTGAACCGCCTGCTGCGCCTGGGGTTGCTCTCGCGTCTGGCCGAGCAGGTCACCTTCGTGCTGATTCCTCCACTGGTGCTGATCTTCCTGGTGCTGGGCACGATCTTCCTGGGCATTGCCACACCGACGGAAGGCGGCGCCATGGGTGCGCTGGGTGCTCTGATCATGGCCGGCGCCCGTCGGACACTGAGCTTCAAGCTGCTCAAGGAGGCGCTGGAAAACAGCACCAAGCTGTCCATCTTCGTGCTGTTCATCCTGATCGGCTCGACGGTGTTCAGCTTCACCTTCAATGCAGCCGACGGGCACTTCTGGGTCGAGCACCTGTTCGACAAGCTGCCCGGTGGACAGATGGGCTTCCTGCTGTTTGTGAACTTCCTGGTGTTCGTGCTGGGCATGTTCATCGACTTCTTCGAGATCGCCTTCATTGTGATCCCGCTGCTGGCACCGGTGGCCGAGAGCATGGACATCAACCTGATCTGGTTCGGTGTGCTGCTGGCGATGAACATGCAGACCTCGTTTCTGACGCCGCCGTTCGGCTTTGCGCTGTTCTACCTGCGCAGTGTCGCGGCCAAGGAAGACTACACCGACAAGGTGACCGGCAAGCGCATACCGGCGGTCACCACGGCCCAGATCTACAAGGGTTCCATTGCCTTCATCGTTCTCCAGCTCATCATGGTCGCGGTGATCCTGTTCAACCCGCAACTGGTGGTCGGCAATCTGGATGCACCGGTCGAGGTGGACGCGGAAGCCGTGCGCGAACAGCTGCTGAACATGCCCGGCACGGACAATGAAAATCCGTGGGGCGATGAAGAGGCGGCGCCCGAGGCGGAGGGTGAGGGCGCTCCCGAGGCCGAAGGTGAGCCGGCCGACAACGACCCCGCCAAGGCCATGGAAGAAGCGCTGCGGCGTTCGAAGAGCGAGTGACAGAGGGGTCTGCATGCAGATCGATGTCAGACTGCTCGATGAACGGCTGCGCGATCAGTTGCCCGCGTATGCCACGCCCGGCAGCGCGGGACTGGATCTGCGCGCCTGCCTGCACGAGCCGCTGACACTGGGGCCCAACGCCTGGCAGCTGGTACCCACCGGGCTGGCCATCCACCTGGCCGATCCGGGCTACGCGGCCCTGATCCTGCCGCGTTCGGGTCTGGGTCACAAGCACGGCATCGTGCTGGGCAACCTGGTGGGTCTGATCGACAGCGACTACCAGGGCCAGCTCATGGTCAGTGCCTGGAACCGCAGCGATGTGACATTCACCATCCAGCCCATGGAGCGCATTGCACAGCTGGTCGTGGTGCCGGTGGTGCAGGCCGGTTTCAGGCTGGTTGACGAATTTGCGCAGGCCAGTCAGCGTGGCGCGGGTGGCTACGGCTCGACCGGCAGATCCTGAGGCGCACCCGCGCCGGCCGCTGTCGCTTCGGGGTGGCCCGGCCCTGTTCAGTGCAGCGTGGGCGAGGGACCCTCTCCCTCGTCGCCGGTGGCCTCGCCGACCGGCATGCGGAAGAAACCGGTGCCCAGCGTGCCACGACCGACCTCATCGACTTCGGCCTCGCGGATGGCATGCACCTTCAGGCTGACCCTCAGCGCGATGCCGGCCAGCGGGTGGTTGGCGTCCAGCACCACATGGTCGGGGTAGATGTCGCTCACAAAGTACAGCCGGTCTTTCGGTGCCTGGGCGCTGCAGCCGGGCGGCAGACCTTCAAAGCCCATGCCTTCCTCGATGTCACCCGGGAACAGGTGCCGGGGCTCCAGGAACAGCAACTGGTCGTCATAGTCGCCGAAGGCGTCCTGGGGCTCCAGGTGCACCTCGACCGCATCGCCGGCGACATGGCCTTGCAGGGCGTCCTCGATCTTGGCCAGCAGGTCCTGGCCACCGACCAGAAACTCCACCGGCTCATCGAGCACGTCCAGCACTTCACCCAGGGTGTCCTTGAGTGTCCAGGTCAGCGAAACCACGCACTGGTGGTTGATGTTCTTGCGGCTTTTCATCGGACAATTGTCCCATGACTGCCCTGGCCT
>JALOSN010000425.1 GCA_025458415.1 Hydrogenophaga sp. | reverse complement strand
GAAGCCGATCTGGTGGCCCGAGACGGTGACGCTGCCGAAGAAGCGGTTGCACGACCCGCTGCCGGTCACCTTGCCGGGCTCGTTGAAAGCCAGCGTGGCGGCGGGCCGCTCGGGCAGGGCCTGGCCGTCCATCTCCACCAGGCGCCATTCGGTGCCCGCCAGGCCGCCTGGCTGGGCACCACCGGCGCAGGCGGCCAGCGACAGCACCAGGGCGGGCAGGGCCCAGGTCAGGGCGCGCAAGGGGCGCAAGGTCCGGGGAACGTGTGTATCTGACGTGTGTCCGTGGGACGGCACAATCACCATCAACCCCTTTATACCTCCATGTGGATCGACACCCATTGCCACCTTGATGCGCCCGAGTTCGGCGCCGGCCTGGGTGCCGTCGACGCCACGCGGGCGCTGGCCCGGGCGCGCGGCGTGGCGCTGTGTGTCCTGCCGGCGGTCGAGCACGCCAACTTCGATGCGGTACGCCTGCTGGCCCACCGGCACGGTGATGCCTATGCGCTGGGCATCCACCCGCTGTACGTGCCGCAGGCCGACGACACCGACCTGGACAAGCTGGACCAGGCCCTGGAGCGCCACCGGCACGACCCCCGGCTGGTGGCGGTCGGCGAGATCGGCCTGGACTTCTTCGTTCCGGCCCTGTGCGAGCCGGTCATGCGCGAGCGGCAGCTTCGGTTCTACCGCGCCCAGCTGCGGCTGGCGCGGCGGCATGGTCTGCCAGTCATCCTGCATGTGCGCAAGAGTGCGGACGCGCTGCTTCGGGCCTTGCGCGAGCTGCCGGTGTCCGGCGGCATTGCACACGCCTTCAGCGGCAGTGCGCAGCAGGCCGGTGCCTTCACGGACCTGGGCTTTCGGCTCGGGTTCGGGGGTGCCATGAGTTTCGAGAGCGCACGCCGACTGCGCGCGCTGGCCGCCGGGTTGCCGCTGGATCACCTGGTGCTGGAGACCGACGCGCCCGACATCCCGCCGCAATGGCTGTACGTCACGGCCGCCGAGCGCCAGGCCGGCCAGCCCCAAGGCATCAACACGCCGGCTGAACTGCCGCGCATCGGCGAGGTTCTGGCCGGGCTGCGCGGCCTGCTGCTGGATGAGGTGGCCCGACAGACCACCGCCAACGCGCTGTCGGCGCTGCCCCGTCTGTCTGCCCTGCTTCCCTCAGGGACCGCTGCATGACCCGCCTGCGGGGTCTGGAGCCGGTGATCGACGGGAACACCCGGCTGCTGGTGCTGGGCAGTTTCCCGGGGGTGGCCTCGCTGCGGTCGCAGCAGTACTACGGCCACCCGCAGAACCAGTTCTGGAAGATCGTCGGATCGTTGTGGAACATGCCCTTGTCCGCCATGGACTATCCCTTGCGGCTGGACACGGTGCGCGCTTGCGGTCTGGGCATCTGGGACGTGTACGCCGCCTGCGAACGCGAGGGCAGCCTGGACGCCGACATCCGCTCGCCCGAGCTCAACGACTTCGAGGGCGTGCGGCACAGCTGCCCGCGGTTGCAGGCGATTGCCCACAATGGCGGCGAGAGTTACCGGCACGCCAGGCACACCCGCACCTTGGGTCTGCCGGTCTACCGCCTGCCGTCCACCAGCCCGGCCAACGCCAGCTGGTCGTTCGAGCGCAAGCGCGAAGCCTGGGCCGACGTCTTCCGGACCGTGGGACTGCTCGACTGAGACGGGTCACACGCTCCGGTGCGCGACCGGGGTCTCGGGCACCGGGTATCCCGCTGCGCCAAAGGTGCTGACGATCGCCTTGTGGGTGTCGAAGTACACCTGCCAGTAATGATCGGTGTGGGTGTAGGGACGCACGCACAGCTTCGGTCCTTCCGGCGTGAACTCCAGGATCTCGATATCCGGTGCCGGGTCTGCCCTGACGTTGGAGATGGCGGCGATGGCCGGGCGCAACCGGGCGATGGCGTCCTGCACATCCACACTGTTGGCCACCTTGGCCGCGCAATCGACGCGGCGGAAGGGTTCGGCGCTGAAGTTCTGGATGTTGTCGCCGAACACCTTGCCGTTGCCCACCACGGTCAGCACGTTGTCGGGCGTGAGCACGGTGGTGGCGAACAGGCCCAGTTCCTTGACCGTGCCCTGCGTGCCGCCGGCGCTGATGAAATCACCCACCTTGTAGGGCCGAAGCACCTGCAGGAACAGGCCCGCTGCGAAGTTGCCCAGCATGCCGCTCCAGGCCGCGCCGATGGCCAGACCCGCACCGGCCAGCAGGGCAGCGAAAGAGGTGGTCTTGACCCCGAAAATGTCCAGAATGGCCAGCACCAGCACCAGCGTCAGCAGCACCGAGACAATGGACTTGAGGTACTGCGCCAGGGTGGCGTCGATCTTTCTGCCACGCTCCAGCGCAGCACCGATCAGGCGCACGGCAATGCCGATCAGCCACCGTCCGACGATCCAGGCCGCGATGGCTCCCAGGATCTTCAACCCGAAGTCGGCGCCTTGCGTACTCAGGAATTGCCAGACGACTTCCATGTTCATAATCTGTCCTTTGGTTCATGACGGGATTGCCATGCCATTGTTTTGCATGAGACATGCCTCACGTCCGCCCGCCCAGTCCTTGCCCGAGGTCACCATCTCGGAAGACGCCGATGTGCGTTTCCTGCACCTGGGCACCGAGTGGATCCAGGGATCGATGCTGATCGACGCCCCGTTCGACATCGAGCTGGAGTACGTCCAGCGCATGATGGCCTGGCTGCTCTTCGTGAACCCCGACAGCGTGTCCTCGCGCCGGGCGCTGCAGTTGGGCCTGGGGTCGGCTGCGCTGACCAAGTTCTGCTTCAAGAAGCTGCGCATGGACACCACGGCCATCGAGCTCAACCCGCAGGTGCTGGCGGTCTGCCGTCAGTGGTTCAAGCTGCCGCCTGACGGACCCCGTTTGCGCGTGCTGCTGGCCGACGCAGGTGAAGAAATCCGGCGCACCGACCACCTGGGACGCTACGACGCCGTGCAGGTCGACCTGTACGACCACGAGGCGGCGGCCCCCGTGCTGGACCACGCCGGTTTCTACGCCGACGTGCGTTCCCTGTTGGCCGACGAGGGCGCCATGACGGTCAACCTGTTCGGCCGTGATGCCAGCTTCGAGCACTCGCTGCAGGCCATCGTCGATGCCTTTGGGCAGGATGCCGTGTGGACGTTCCGGGCCACGCGTGAGGGCAACACCATCGTGCTGGCCTTGCGCACCCCGCAGCAGCCGGGCCGCATGGACCTGCTGTCCCGGGCCGAGGCCGTGCAGGCGCGCTGGGGGCTGCCCGCCACCAAGTGGCTGCGCCTGTTCAAGCCGGTATCCTGATCACCATGAAGACCAAGCACAGCTCCTCCCCTTCTGATGGTGCCCACGACATCGGCCCGCTGGACTGGCGCCGGCTGGTCGAGTGGCTGCAGTCCGATGGCGTGATTTCGGCCGAGGAAGCCGCCCGCACGGTGGCGCGCTGCGCGTCTGCCCACAGTGCCCAGCACCCGCTGCAGCGCCTGGCGGTGGTGGCCATGGCGCGGGCCGCCGACGGCCATGTGCTCGACGCCGAGATGTTGACCGAATGGCTGGCTGCGCGTGCCGGCCTGACCTACCAGCGCATCGACCCGCTCAAGGTGGACGTGGGCAAGGTGGCCGACGTCATGAGTGCGGCCTACGCTGAGCGTCACAAGGTGCTGCCCCTGCAGGTCGGACCAGCCGAGGTGGTGGTGGCCACCGCCGAACCGTTTGTGCGCGACTGGGTGCCCGAGGTCGAACGGCAGACGCGGCGCAACGTGCGGCTGGTGCTGGCCAGTCCGGCCGACATCAGCCGCTACACCGCCGAGTTCTTTGCTCTGGCCAAGTCGGTCCGTGCCGCCAGCAAGGCTGGCGGGGCCGCGGGCTTCGGCAGTTTCGAACAGCTGGTCGAGCTGGGCAAGAGCAACAAGCAGCTTGATGCCAACGACCAGGGCGTGGTGCAGGTCGTCGACTGGCTGTGGCAATACGCCTTCGACCAGCGCGCCAGCGACATCCACCTGGAGCCACGGCGCGAGCAGGGCGTGATCCGCTTTCGCATCGACGGTGTGCTGCACCCGGTCTACCAGATGCCCATGGGTGTGCTCAACGCCATGATCGCGCGCATCAAGCTGCTGGGCCGCATGGACGTGGTCGAGCGCCGCCGTCCGCAGGACGGCCGAATCAAGACCCTGCGCCCCGGCATGGGCGACCTCAAGGGCGACGAGGTCGAGATGCGCCTGTCGACCCTGCCGACCGCCTTTGGCGAGAAGCTGGTGATGCGCATCTTCGACCCTGATTCCACCGCCAAGGACCTGACCGCACTCGGTTTTTCCGCCCACGATGCGCAGCGCTGGGAGTCCCTGATGCGGCGGCCTCACGGCATCGTGCTGGTGACCGGGCCGACCGGGTCGGGCAAGACCACCACCCTGTATGCCACGCTCAAGCGGCTGGCCACCGAGGAGGTCAATGTCAGCACGGTCGAGGACCCGATCGAGATGATCGAGCCGGCCTTCAACCAGACCCAGGTGCAGCCGCACCTGGACCTGGACTTCGCCCAGGGCCTGCGCGCCCTCATGCGTCAGGACCCGGACATCATCATGGTCGGAGAGATCCGGGACCTCAACACCGCCGAGATGGCGGTGCAGGCCGCGCTGACCGGCCACCTGGTGTTCACCACCCTGCACACCAACTGCGCCGTCGGCCATCATGCGGCTGATGGAACTGGGCATAGCGCCCTACCTGATCAACGCCACCGTGCTGGGTGTGCTGGCCCAGCGCCTGGTGCGCACCCTGTGCCCGGCCTGCCGGCAGCGGGAAGACGACGCGCTCGCGCAGGCATCCCGCGAGCGACTGGCCGACATGGTCAAGCCCTGGCAGATCAGCGGCCGTTACCGGCCCTACCAGCCGGCCGGTTGCATCGACTGCCGCATGACCGGTTTCCGGGGTCGCACCGGTCTCTATGAGCTGCTGACGGTCACCGAGGCTTTCAAGGACAAGGTCAGTCGCGAACCGCGGCTGGAGGTGCTGCGCAAGCAGGCCGTGGCCGATGGCATGCGGCCGCTGCGCCTGGCGGGGGCGGCGCGCGTGGCCGAGGGTCTGACCACCCTCGAGGAGGTGATGGCATGCACTCCGCCGACCACCTGACCACGCGAGCCGGGTGCCGCTGCCCGCACTCGTCGTATAGTGGCGTGGACTGGCCATCCACCCCCCGGAGCCCATGATCCCCATCAAGACCGAGTCGGCCTGGCGGGGCACCGCCGACTGCCGCAATTGCGGCATTCGGGACATGGTGCTGTTCGCCGACCTGCACGAAGACGACTTCAAGCTCATTCACGCCCCGATCGACGACCTGGAGATCGTGGCGGGCCAGCCCGTGGTGCGCCTGGGCAAGACTGCGACCTCGCTGTACACCCTGCGGGTCGGCCTGGTCAAGCTGGTGCGCAACACCATCGATGGCCGCCAGCGCATCGTGCGGGTGCTGCGGGCCGGCGATGTGATCGGCCTGGAGGCGCTCATGGGGCCGACCTACGAGTCCGACGCCATCGCCCTGACGCCCATCAAGGTCTGCCGCCTGCCGCTGCAGGTGATCCAGCGCCTGAACCGAGAGACGCCGCGTCTGCACCAGCGCCTGCTGGAGAAGTGGCACCGCAGCCTCAAGGAGGCGGACGACTGGCTGGCCGACCTGAACTTCGGCAATGCGCGACAGCGGGTGGCCGGCCTGATCCTCAAGATGCGCTCCGAACACGATGCGGGCGTCAGCACCCTGTTCTCCCGCGAGGACATGGGCGCCATGCTCGATCTCAAGCTCGAAACCGTCAGCCGCACCCTCAACGCCTTCCAGCGTGAAGGCCTGATCGAACCGCTGGACCGGCAGGGGCGTGTCTACCGCATCGTCGACAGTGCGCGCCTGGCCGTTCCCAAGGGTGAATGATGCGGCGCCGGGCCTGACGAAGGCAGCCATGGCCAGATGCGACAGCAAGGTCGCGCGGCGCCCGGGATAATTGGCCGATGACTGCGCCCCAGGCCCCGTCCGCATCGGGCCCCCCCCACTTGCTCACCGGCCTGCTGCTGGCATCGGCCGGCTCCATCGCCTTCAGCGGCAAGGCCATCATTGTGAAGCTGGCCTACCGGTATGAGGTCGATGCGGTCACCCTCATCATGTACCGCATGCTGTTCGC
>JALOSN010000424.1 GCA_025458415.1 Hydrogenophaga sp. | reverse complement strand
CGGCCGGCCAGATCCGCTGGCAGGCACTCATGATCCAGGCGACCAAGAACGCACCCGATTTTCGTGGCTCGCTGGAAATCACCTTCAACGGGACACTGGATGGCAAACCCTGGTCCATGCCGCATGCGCCACGCCCTCAGCCGGTGGTGATCAAGGGATACCTGCGCCAGGAAGGCGTGTTGGACGTGCCCGAGTCCGCCGTGGTAAAAAGCGCCACCGCCAGAATCCTGCAGAACGGGACGGTCCGCACGATGCAGACCGTCAGCCTCTGACACCCGTTCCCCTGCACCCCCTTCCTTCGCCTCCCGGAGACCGACCATGTTCAACAAGAAAAAGCAGCCCCCGATCAAGAGCCTGATCGCGCAGGGCACACGCATCGACGGCAACATCACCTTTCACGACGGCTTGCGGGTCGACGGTGAGGTGGTCGGCGACATCCGTGCCAGTGACGAGCAGACCAGCATCCTCGTGATCAGCGAGGTGGCCCGGGTCACCGGTCAGATTCACGCCGACCACGTGATCATCAATGGCAGCATCAAGGGTCCGGTGCACGCCTTCGATCTGCTGGAGTTGCAGCCGAAGGCGCGCATCGAGGGCGATGTGTCCTACCGGGCGCTGGAAATGCACCAGGGAGCCACGATATCGGGTCAGCTCAAGCCGATGGCGGCGGGGACAGAGGAAAAGCCCCCACTGAAACTGGCGGCAAACAACGGCTGAAGCGCTATCCCGACTGTTTTGCTATAGCATGTCGAAAAATGAGGGAAGCGCCACGGGTGCGACCCGACATGACACGCTGAAACAGCCCAAGACCGAGGTACCCCATGAACGCCGTGGCCGAACTTTCCCAGACCGACATGCCAGCCCCGCTGGTCTTCACCGACAGCGCGGCTGCCAAGGTGGCCGATCTGGTTGCCGAAGAGGGCAACCCCGACCTGAAACTGCGCGTTTTTGTCCAGGGCGGCGGCTGCTCGGGCTTCCAGTACGGATTCACCTTTGACGAGGTGGTCAACGAGGACGACACGCAGATGTCCAAGAACGGTGTGACGCTGCTGATTGACGCCATGAGCTACCAGTACCTGGTGGGCGCCGAAATTGACTACAAGGAAGACCTTGAAGGCGCCCAGTTCGTGATCCGCAACCCCAACGCCACAACCACTTGTGGCTGCGGTTCCAGCTTCAGTGTCTGAACACCGACCAGACGGGGCTTGATCGGCCGCGTCCCCAGAAGAAAAGGGAGCTTGCAGCTCCCTTTTTTGTTGCCCGAGTGGGACCCTTGGCCTATTGTGCGTTGGCCTGTGTGACGGTGGCTGCCGCGTCCAGCATCTGGCGCTGGACCTGAGCCACGGCTTCGAAGCGGGCGCGCAGGGCCGGATTGAGCGGCACACTTTCGCTGTTGCGCAGGGCCACCAGTGGATCCAGGTGCTTGCCGTTGTCACGGAACTCGAAGTGCAGGTGGGGGCCGGTGCAGGTGCCGGTGCAGCCCACAGCGCCCACGCGCTCGCCCTGACCGATGCGCTGGCCACGCTGCACATCGATGCGGCTGAGGTGGGCGTACACGGTCACGTGCCCCTTGCGGTGCTGCACGAACACCACATTGCCGTAACCGCTCTGCCGCCCGGAAAAGCTCACGACACCATCACCGATGCTGCGCACCGGTGTGCCTGTGGGGGCGGCAAAATCGACCCCCAGGTGGGCCCTCCGGTCGCCGTGGACAGGGTGAAAACGCATGCCGTAGCCACTGCTGACGCGGGTGAACTCCAGCGGCGAGGACAGGTATTCACGCAGCGAACTCTGACCGTCGAAGTCGTAGTAGCCACCCTTGTGACCGGGTTCTTCGAACCAGACGGCGTGGTAAGCGCGACCATCGTTGATGAATTCGGCGCTCAGGATGCGGCCGGTCCGCAGGGCCTCTCCGTCGCCCTCCAGGACTTCGTAGACCAGGCTGAAGCGGTCGCCGCGGCGCAGGTCGCGACGAAAATCGATGCTGGATGAGAACATCTCGGCCAGCTGGATGGCCACCGAGTCGGGCAGGCCGATGGCATCGGTGGCCGAGAACAGGGAACTGCTGATCTCGCCGCTGGCCAACCGGCTGGACGCCGTCAGCTCGCCTCTTTCCACCCGTGCCTGCAAGCTGCCGGATGCCTTGTCCACGACCAGGCGTTCGAACGAGCGCTCGTCGGGCGACAGCCAACGGGCGGTGAGGCGTTGCAATTCGTGGCGGTCGGTGGTTTCCACCGCCACCAGCTTGCCGGGGCGACCGGCGAACAGCTGACGGGCCAACGGATCGCTGCGCAGGAAGGCCTGGGCTTCGGAGTCGCTCACACCCAGGCGCTGCAGCAGGCTGACGGCGTTGTCATCGCGCCGTACAACGTCGCTGCGGTAGAGCGTGAAACCCTCCTGGCTGGCCACCAGCGGCGCGGACCCATGGATTTCTGGCAGCGGCAGGCTGTCGACAACCTGGCGAACCGGCAGGTCGGACGCATCGGGTGCGAGCGGAGCGATACCGAACGCCGTGACACCCGTGCCCAGCAGCACGGCGCCCACGCCGGCGACGATGCGCCGGTGGTGCCGGACCACCAGTTGCCGGATGGCGTCTGACAGGGGAGATGGGGGAGGCAGGGAGCGACGTGTCAAAACGGAAATTCCTGTGGGGCCAACGACAGAACGAATACAAACCCTGAGCGAGTTTTCGGGGGCCACACAAGTTCCCCGGCCACCTCGGGCCGGACCGTCGCGATGACCGCCTGCCGGAACACGCACAGACGGGCGACACTAGAATCGGTGCACCTCTTCAAAGTATAGCCACGCCTTGGGCTGATGCATCTGAAAAAACCCGTATGAACCCTGGCCAGAACGCAACCAAAAGTACGCCTGAAACGGCCACCACCTCCCCGCAGCTGACGGACGGCGTCCGAGAGGCGCTGGCCGTGACCCTGCGCGGATGTGAAGAGCTGCTGCCGCAGGAGGACTGGGCGCGCAAGCTGGCGCGGGCCGAGCAGCAGGGTCAGCCTCTGCGCATCAAGCTGGGCCTGGACCCGACGGCGCCGGACATCCACATCGGGCACACGGTGGTGCTCAACAAGATGCGCCAGCTGCAGGACCTGGGGCACCAGGTGATCTTCCTGATCGGCGACTTCACCAGCCTGATCGGCGATCCCTCGGGCCGCAACAGCACGGGGCCGCAACAGCACGCGTCCGCCGCTCACGCCCGAGCAGATCAAGGCCAACGCGGAGACCTATTACAGGCAGGCCAGCCTCGTGCTGGACCCGGCGAAAACCGAGATCCGCTACAACAGTGAGTGGTCGCTACCGTTGGGGTCGATGGGCATGATCCAGCTCGCCGCCAAGTACACGGTGGCGCGCATGATGGAGCGCAACGATTTCCACGACCGCTTCAAGGCCGGGTCGCCGATCAGCGTGCACGAGTTCCTGTACCCGCTGATGCAGGGCTACGACTCGGTGGCGCTCAAGTCCGACCTGGAACTGGGCGGCACGGACCAGAAGT
>JALOSN010000423.1 GCA_025458415.1 Hydrogenophaga sp. | reverse complement strand
GGGCTTCATCGACGAAACGCTGCGCGAGCAGGCACAGCGCGCCGGTGTACGGGACCTGATCTTCAAGGCTGACAGCGTGGAAGTGGTGTGCGATTCCGTATTGAAAGCCTGGCAGCACGACCCCGAGTCAGGCGGCACCCCCAATCCAGGGTAAGCGAGCGCCAGCCTCAGGACAAAGCGGTCTTTTGGCAGCATGTTCGGCCAGCCAGCCAGGGCAACCTTGTGCCGCACGCTCAGGACTAGAGCGCTTCGCCGCTCTTGTAGTGCGGTACCTTGAACATCAGACGCCAGGTGCGCTGGAAGATGCTGTTGCGGCCCTTGACCTCTTCGTTCCAGTATCTCTCGGCCAGCGCCAGGTTGGCCTTTTCGTCCAGCTCGAAGGCATCCTTGCTGGCCTGTCCGCCAAAGATGTAGAGCTTGCCGTCGATCATCTTCCAGGTGTCGGCGTCGCCGCCCCATGGAATGCCGTAGACGATGCCGTTGGCGCAGTAGCCGCCGTACTGCGGCAGGAACCGCGTGGGTGCGGCATCAAAGCGGGCCTTGTGGTCGGCCGTGGCGAAGTGGAACACCACGCCTTCGTACTCGCTGCGCAACTCGGGGCTGCCCTGGCGGTAGCGGCCTTCGGTGAAGTAGGCCACCACGTCGGCGCCCTTGAGCATGACACGGGCGTCGGGCGAAATCTCCACGGCATTGACCGGCTTGAGGCTGCCGGACGGGTTTTGCGCCTGCATGGCTGAGCAACCGGCCAGGCCGAGGACCGCCACGGCCAGGACGGCACCGGCCAGCAGGCGACGGGTGGAACGGGTGTGCCGAAGGGCGTTGTGCGTCATTTTCAGGTCCGTATGGCGGGGCTGACGTTCAGTGGTGAGGGTTGGAATGACGCTTCGCGGCTGAACACCGGCGAGGCAGCCGCCAGTTCGGCATACGGTGCGGGCCAGCCGAGCAACTCACTGGCCTGCTCGCAGCGCTGGCGCAGCTCGGTCTCGTCGCGACCGTCCAGGTGGACGATGCCGTAACGCCAGCTGCCCAGCCATTTGTGGTCGCGCGCCACCGAGGCGGCCGACTTGGGGTAGCAAAACAGCAGCCCGTCGGAGAAGGTCCGGGCAAAGGCCTGCTGCTGGCGCTCGTCGGGCATGACCACACGTTCGTTCGGGTTGAACTGGCGGTAGACGAAACTGGCAGCCGCGCCGGCCTGGGGCACGGCCCGCGGCAGGCCGGCCGGATCCAGCCCATGCGCCAGCGCCAGGCCGATGGCGTGCAGATCGATGCCCTGCACACGCAGGTACAGGTCGGAATACTGCGAGGCCATGCGCGGGTTGAACTCGATCACGCTCAGCCGGTCCTGCGCCTCGTCGTAGAAGAACTCCATGTTGAACAGGCCGTGCGTGAAGCCCACCGCCGCCAGGAAGCGCCGGGCCACCTCGGCGGCGCGATCCTGAACGGCCTGCGGCAGACGCGTGGGCAGCTGGTGGCGCATGAAGGCCTGGGTGCCGGGGTACATGATGGCGTCGACCACCCCGATGGGGTGCAGTTGCCCCTCGAACACATAGCCGTCCAGGTTGTACTGTGCGGCGTGCACCGGCTGCTCCAGCATCATGCGGTGGGCGCTGGGCACATCAGGCCCCAGGCGCTGCCGGGACAGGCGCTCGAAGGGTTCGACCAGGCGGCGGATGACCCAGAGTTCCCAGGCACCGAACCGGGTGTGCCGCTGCAGGTCGTCGTGCGAATGCACCTCGCGCGCCAGCACCGAAAAGGCGGCCTTGACCGGTTTGACGAAGGCCGGGTAGCTCAGCCCGGCGGGCACCGCTTCACCGTACTCGGCGTCAAGCAGCGCAAAGGGGACATGGGCCTCGGGCGCCACCTGCTGCAACACCTGCCGCGCATGCAGCTTGTGCTGGCAGGCCAGGACGGCGTTGACCGGGGTGCCGGGCCAGCCCATGCGCTCGGCCAGCAAGGCCGCGGCCAGGGCGCCGAACTGCTCGTTGTGCGAAGCGACCGCCTTCCAGCCCCGGGCACCCGCCCGGCGCGCGAGTCGGGCCACCCAGCGCTCGATGTCGAAGAATGCCAACTGCACATTGCTGGGAAACGAGAACAGGTCGAAGCCATCCTCGTCGACCGGATGACCGATCCCGCCCAAGGCACGTGCGTGGCCGATGGCATCCCAGTCGTGGTTGAACAACAGCAGCGTGCGCCCGGGCAGGTTCGTCGGGAGGGGCATGTGTGACAGCAATTGGTTCGGTGTTTCTGTGTTCTGGCGCTACCGCTTGGTCGCAGTCCCTTGGTTTTTCTTACAGCCGGCACTGCAACGGTCATCGGGTGGCCGGTCGGGAACGTCCTTGAATACCCCACGGAGCATAATGCCAGAAGTCAGGAAGCGGGCTTGAGTCGCAGCAACTGCCCGTTGCGGTCGTCGGTCACCAGGTAGATCAGGCCGTCCGGTCCCTCGCGCACATCGCGCACACGCTGGCCCAGCTGCGGCAGCACGCGCTCTTCGCGCAGCACGCGGGTACCGTCCACTTGCAGTCGGGACAGGTAACGGAACTTCAGCGAACCGACCAGCAGGCTGCCTTTCCAGTCAGGGCCGTAACGGTCGCTGCGGACAAATACCATGCCGGAGGGAGCGATGGAGGGCGTCCACTGGTGCAGCGGCTGCTCCAGACCGGGCCGGGCCGTGATGCCCTCGCCGATGGCACCGCCACCGTAGT
>JALOSN010000422.1 GCA_025458415.1 Hydrogenophaga sp. | reverse complement strand
ACCAAGATCGCGCTCGGCCACCACCGCGACGACATGCTGCAGACCCTGTTCCTGAACATGTTCTTCGGCGGCAAGCTCAAGGGCATGCCGCCCAAGCTGGTCAGCGACAACGGCGAGTTCATGGTCATCCGTCCGCTGGCCTATGTGCCCGAGAAAGACCTGATCCGCTGGGCCGAGCACCGCCAGTTCCCCATCATCCCCTGCACCCTGTGCGGCAGCCAGGAGAACCTGCAGCGCAAGCAGATCGGCAACCCAGTTCCCCGGCCGGCTGGAGAACATGCTGACCGCGCTGCAGAATGTGGTGCCCAGCCACCTGATGGACCGCCAGCTGTTCCCGTTCGAGACCATCGAGGCCACCGGCGTGGCCGACGAGGACGGCGACAAGGCCTTCGACGAAGAGCCCGTGCCGAACGCGGCGGTCAACCACCGGGATATCGAACGTCCCGAGCCGCGGAACGTCCGGGCCGAAGCCGCGGTCATACCGATCGCCCGCGCCGTCTGACGGTGGTCGGCAGGGCCAATTTCACGGGAGCTGCCATGCATGTCGTGTCTCACCCTCTGTCCCGCCCCCTCGCCTGGGGCCTGCTGGCCCTGGCTGCCTTGCTGGCCGGCTGCAGCGGTCCGCTGCGGGTCGACAACCAGGTGCGAAGTTTTGCCCAGTGGGCTTCGGACGGCACACCCAGCGGCCCGGCCACCGCGGCAGCCCTTCCCCAGGCCCCCCAGATGTACCGCTTCGACCGCCTGCCCTCCCAGACCGAAGGCAGCGAACTCGGAGCCCAGCAACGGCTGGAAGCGCTGGCCGCCAGCGAGCTGCAGGCCGTCGGGTGGCGGGTGGCCGACGGGGCTGCCACGGCGCCCTGGCGGGTACAGGTCACGGCCAGCACACAGCGCCTGGCCCGGGCTCCCTGGGAAGACCCCTGGGACGGTTACCGCGGGTACTTCCACGCCGGTATCGGGTTGGGCAGCCACCGCAACGGCGTCGGTGGCCTGCTGTGGATACCTGTGCTGCCGCCCCCCAGCTCACCCTACTTCCTGCGGGAAGTGGCGCTGGTGATACGCGAGGCAGCCTCGGGCCGGGTGGTCTACGAAACCCGCGCCAGCCACGACGGCCGCTGGAACAGCACGCCGGAACTGTGGACGGCCATGCTGCGTGCTGCGCTGCAGGGTTTTCCGAACCCGCCCGCCGGACCGCGGCGGGTGGACATCGAGATCGAGCGCAGCCCACGCTGAGACCCGCTCAGGCGGCCCGCGTTTCCTCGATCAGGGACCGGATGGCGCTGCCCAGCGCGTCCATGCTGTCCTGCTTGCCCATCACCCGAAACACGCCCAGCTCTGCGGCCTCGGAGACCAGTGCATCGGTCACATGGCCGCTGATCATGACCACGCGCAAGGCCGGTCGAAGCAGGCGCAGTTCGCGCGCCACATCCAGCCCCGACATGCCGGGCATGTTCTGGTCGGTCAGGACCAGGTCGACCGTTTCCTGCGGATGGTTCCGCATCCACTGCAGGGCGGCCTCGCCGGAATCGAAGGTGCTGACCCGGTAGCCCTCCTTGCGCAGCAGCCGCCCCACCAGGAACACCAGGGCTTCGTAGTCGTCGATGTACACCACGTGCACGACCTGTTGCTGGCGGGCAGGCGCCGGCTGCTCAGCCGGGGGCGGGGACGAGGGCGACGGGGGTGGCCGCGCCGACGACAGCAGCGGCAGCCAGACATCGAAGCGGGTGCCGGCGCCCGGATGGCTGCGCACCGCGATGGCCCCGTTGTGGGCCTGCACGATGCCGTGCACCACCGCCAGCCCCAGACCCGTGCCCTCCCCCGGCGCCTTGGTGGTGAAGAAGGGCTCGAAAATGCGCCGCTCGGTATCGGCGTCCATGCCCGGTCCGTCGTCGGCCACCGACAGGCAGGCAAATGGGCCGGGCGCCAGGCCACCGAGCACCTCGGCTTCGGTGGCATCGAGCTCACGCCGCCGCAGGCTGACCGCGATTTCGCCGCCCCGTCCGGCAAAGGACTGCCAGGCGTTGGTGCACAGGTTCATCAGCACCTGCTGCACCTGGGTGGCATCGGCCATCACGTCCAGGCCATCGACCAGGCTGGCATGCAGGCGAACGCCGGCCGGCAGCAGGGACCGCAGCAGACGCAGGCCTTCCTCGACCAGCGGCGTCAGGGGCTGGCGCACCAGCGGCAGGTCCTGGCGGCGGCTGAAGGTCAGGATCTGCTGCACGAGCTGTCGGGCCCGGATCGCCGCCCGCTGCACCTCGGCCAGACTTTCCTGCGCAGGATGGCCGCCAGCAGGTTGTTGAAGTCGTGGGCCACGCCACCCGCCAGGGTACCGATCGCCTCCATCTTCTGCGATTCGCGCAGCTGCACTTCCAGCACCTGCCGACGCGCCTCGGTCTGCTTGAGTTCGGTGATGTCGGTGTGTGTGCCCACCATGCGCAGGGGTCGGCCTTCGTGATCCCGGGCGATGACCATGCCCCGTGACAGCACCCACTTCCAGCTGCCGTCGGTGCAGCGGATGCGGTGTTCGTTGCGGTAGACCGGGACACGCCCCTCGAAATGGGCCTGCCGGTCGGCCAGCATCTGCTGCATGTCGTCGGGGTGGGTGCGCCGGTCCAGTTCCCCGGCCAGGTGGGCCTGGTCACGCTCGGCAAAGCCGTACATGGCCAGGATGCCAGGAGAAAGATACCCTTCCCCGGTGACCAGGTTCCAGTCCCACACGCCGTCGCCCGCACTCTCCAGGGCCACCTTCCACAGTGCCTCGCTGGCATGCAGGGCCTGTTGGGCCTGGACCCGCTCGGTGACGTCCAGCAGGACACCGACCCGCGTCACCCGGTCGAAGCTGCGGGCCACCTCGCACGATCGCTGGTACACCCAGCGCAAGCGCCCATCCGGCCAGACGACGCGGTACTCACCGGCCAGGTCGACGCCTTCGTTCAGCACGTCGACCGTTTCCTGCGCCAGACGCGCTGCATCGTCCGGGTGGCGGTAGCGGGCGATCAGCATCGGGTCGCGCATCAGTTCCTGCGGACCGAAGCCGTAGATCTCGCGCACACCCTCGCTGACAAACCGGTAGCAACGCCGACCTTCCCTGTCCAGGTCCACCATGTAGACCATGCCGGGTATCTGGGCTGTCAGCAGCCGCAGCTGTTCCTCGCTGCTGCGCTGGGCCTGCTGGGCCAGCACCTGGGCGGTGATGTCCTCGAAGGTGCCTTCGTAGTAGAGGACGGCGCCATCCGCATCGCGCACGACATGCGCGTTCTCGCTGACCCAGATGTGCCGGTCGGATCCTTTGGGGCGGATCTCGGAGACGAAGCCCCGGACATAGCCGTCGCGCTCCAGCAGGTGGCGAAACTCGGCCCGCCGTCCTGGCAGCACGTACCACTCGTTGCCCGAGACGCGTACGCTGTCCAGCAGGGCCTCTTCGCTGGCATAGCCGTTGAGTGCCACCAGTGCCGTGTTGGCGCGCAGCATGATGCCGTCGGGGCTGCAGCGGTACGCCCCGATGGGCAGGAAATTGAACAGGGACGAAAGGTCTCCGTGCGGAGGCGACGCGCGCGTCATGAAGATGCATTGTGGCCGAAAGCGCGCCGAACGTTGCGACCATCAGACGGCCTATCGCCCGGCATTTGCCGTCGTCGCCCCCGCGCGGCACCTGCCCAGGCACCGGTGGCCAGCGGGCGGATGTGGCGCTACAGTGTGCCTTTCGAACCGGACCGACCCTCGTTTTGCAGATCACCCGCATCCTGGCCGTGCGACACGGCGAAACCGCCTGGAACCGCGACACCCGCATCCAGGGCCACACCGACATCGGGCTGAACGACCACGGGCGCTGGCAGGCCGACCGCCTGGCGCTGGCGCTGGGTGAGGAGCCGATCGCCGCCTTCTACGCCAGCGACCTCAGCCGTGCCCGCGAAACCGCCGAGGCGGTGGCACGGCGGCACGGGGCCCATGTGCAGACACACACCGGCCTGCGCGAGCGCAGCTTCGGTCGCTTCGAGGGCCAGACCTGGGCCGAGCTCGAAGCGCGTCACCCCGAAGAGGCCCTGGCCTGGCGCAAGCGTGTTCCCGACTTCGCACCGCCGGGCGGCGAGACCCTTCTGCAGCTGCGCGAACGCGTGGTGGGCACCGTCGAACAGCTGGCGGCCCGCCACCCCGGCGAGCAGGTGCTGCTGGTGGCCCATGGGGGCGTGCTGGACATCCTCTACCGCGCGGCCACCCGACTGGAACTGCAGGCCCCCCGCAGCTGGGAGCTGCCCAACACCGCCATCAACCGCCTGCTCTGGTCGCCGGAGGGTCTGAGCCTGGTCGGCTGGGCCGACACCAGCCACCTGCAGACGCGCCAGGGGGGCCAGGCACTGGACGAGCGCAACGCCTGAGTCCGGTCCGGCGCATCAGGGTTCCTGCGGTGGCGCACGGGTACTGACCCGTACCAGAATAGGTCACCATGACGTCCAGCCAGATCATCGTGCTGGCGACACCGGTCTTCCTGCTGCTCATCGGACTGGAGTTCGCCATCGGCCGCGCGCGTGGCCACAACACCTACCGCCTGGCCGATGCGGTCACCAGCATCGGCCTGGGCATGCTCAGCCAGATCAGCGCCGTCTTCACACGACTGCTGCGCGTGGGCATCTACACCGCTGTGTACGGCGTGTTCGCGCTCTTTCCCGATGCGGCCCTGTGGGACCACTGGGCTGGCTGGCTGCTGGCGTTGCTGTTCTATGACTTCTGCTACTACTGGCACCACCGG
>JALOSN010000421.1 GCA_025458415.1 Hydrogenophaga sp. | reverse complement strand
TCGTCGGTCGACAGCTCCAGCGTGTCCACCCCGGCCTGGGCCAGCGCTTCGCGCAGCTGCGCCTCGCGCTGGGCCGCGATGCGCGCAAAGCGCTGCCGGAACGCGGGGTCGTGGGTGTCGATCATGAGCTGCTCGCCGGTCTCGGCATCGCGAATCGGCACCAGACCCAGGTCCGGCAACTCCAGTTCCAAGGGGTCCAGCAGGCGAACCGCCACCACATCGTGGCGCCGGGCCAGCTCGCCCAACGGCTTCTCCCAACCCGGCTCGCTGATGAAGTCCGACACGACGAAAACGGTGCTGCGCTGGCGCACGGTGAACAGGGCCGAGCGCAGCAGCTCGTCAAGCCGGGTCGGCCCGCTGTGGCGGTCGCGGTTGCCGGTGGCAGCGGTTCCGGCCAGGCGGATCATCTGCATCAGCCGCAGCACCTGGTTGCGCCCGCCGCGTGCCGGCAGCATGCTGTGGGCCCGCTGCAGACCCGGTGCGCCGTAGAGCAGACCCCCCACCCGGTTGCCGTGGCGGCCGATCAGGCGCGCCAGCACCGCCACGAACTGCAGCAGCACCTCGCTCTTGCGCTGCCGGCCCGATCCGAAATCCACCGACGGGCTCAGGTCGAGCAGGAACCAGGCCGCCATCTCGCGGTCTTCGGTGAACACGCGCACATGGGGCTGCTGCATGCGCGCGGTCACGTTCCAGTCGATGTGGCGCACGTCGTCGTGCAGCTGGTACTCGCGCAGGTCGGCCAGGTCCAGGCCGGTGCCCCGCATCAGGGTGCGGTAGTCGCCCTGCAGCAGGCCGTCCAGGCGGCGCAGCGTGGTCCATTCCAGCCGGCGCAGCATGGCATCGGCCTCACCGGCCGGACCCACCATCGGGGTCACCGGGGCCGGCTGGGGGTTGCGGCTCTTGAACAGGCTGAGCATGCTCAGGCGGCCCGGCGCTCGGGCTCCAGCGGCTTGGCCGGCACCGGCAGGTGCTTCATGATGCGCTCGATCAGCGCCTCGGAGCTCAGGCCCTCCGACAGACCCTCGTAGGACAGCACGACACGGTGGCGCAGCACGTCGGGCACCAGGTCCACCATGTCTTCGGGCAAGGCGTAGCTGCGACCGCGCAACATCGCCAGCGCGCGGGCGCCCTCCACCAGACCAATGGTGGCGCGCGGACTGGCGCCGTAGGTGATGAGCCGGTTCATGTCCTTCAGGCCATGCTGCTCGGGCTGGCGTGTGGCCGACACCAGTTTGACCGCGTACTGCACCAGCGAAGGGTCCACATAGACCTGCCGGCACAGCGCCTGCAGCTGCGACAACTGCTCGGTGGTGGCCACCGCATTGACCTGCACCGCCGGGCCGGTCACGCGCTCGACGATGACGTACTCTTCCTCGTCGCTCGGGTAGTCGACCATGACCTTCATCATGAAGCGGTCGACCTGCGCCTCGGGCAGCGGGTAGGTGCCCTCGGTCTCGATCGGGTTCTGGGTCGCCATAACCAGAAAGGGGTCGGGCACCTTGTGGGTCTCGCCGGCAATCGTCACCTGGCGCTCCTGCATGACCTCCAGCAACGCGCTCTGTACCTTGGCCGGTGCGCGGTTGATCTCGTCGGCCAGCAGCAGGTTGGCAAACACCGGCCCCAGCGAGGTCGAGAAGTCGCCGGTCTTCTGGTTGTAGATGCGGGTGCCGATCAGGTCGGCCGGAACCAGATCCGGCGTGAACTGGATGCGCTTGAACCGGCCCTGCACCACGTTGGACAAGGTCTTGACCGTGAGCGTCTTGGCCAGCCCGGGCACACCCTCGACCAGCAGGTGCCCCTGGGCCAGCAGCGCCACCATCACGCGCTCCAGGAAACGGTCCTGGCCGACCACCACCCGTTTCACCTCGTACAGGATCTGCTCCATCAGCTGGGCGGTGTCGGCGGCTTTGTTGGGTTCCATGCAGGCTCCTGGTGAAAAAAGGGCTGACCGTTGGCGTGCGTTCGGCTCAGAACGGCGGGAGGCCGACGGCCGAAGCGGCGCTTTCGATGGGCACAGCAAAACCGATGCCCACGAAGGTGCGGTGGCTGGTGGGATTGAGGATGCCGGTGACGATGCCCACCACCTCGCCATCCATGGTGACCAGCGGGCCGCCCGAGTTGCCCGGGTTGGCCGCCGCATCGAACTGGATCAGGTTGGTGAGCTCCTGCTCGCCTTCCGGCGAACGGAACGAGCGACCCAGGCCCGAGATGACGCCCGCCGAGGTCGAGGGGCCGATGCCGAACGGGAAGCCGACGGCCACCACCTGGTCGCCGGGCACCAGGTCCTGGGTCGAGCGCATGGTGGCGGCCACCAGGTCGTCCGGAATGCTGTGCCTTCAGCGTGCGTGCACCCTGCACCACGTGCAGGTTGGTCAGGATGATGCCCTTGTCCACGATCACCACGCCGGTGCCCACGCCCTGCTCGACCTCTTCCCCCTTGTCGTCCCGCCCGTAGGACATGACACGCACCACCGATGGGCTCACCGCCTCGGCTGCCCGGGCAGCGGGCGACGGCATGACCTGGGTGGTCAGTGTGCGCAGGACCGCCGCATCGATGTCCTTCTGGGTCAATTCACGGGCGGGGGCTCCGGCGCCCAGCCACTGGATGGCCAGCAGGGAGGCAGCCAACAGGCCCATCACCGACCACATGACGCGAGGGTCCACGGCCGCCCGGGCCAGACCCTGGCGCCAGCGGGGGCGTGGCCGGTCCACGCCTTCGGCAGCAGCGGGCGCCGCGGCGCCGTTCACCTCTGGCTGCGCAAGCGGGGCCGGTGGCGTTGGTCGACAATGATGCCGCGATGCGGCCGCCGGCTCAAGCGGTCAACAATTGCCTGAGCACATAAGGCAGGATTCCCCCTGCACGGTAATAGTTCACCTCGACCGGTGTGTCGATGCGCAGGACGAGCGGCACCTCCGTCCGACTGCCGTCACCTCGGGTCACGATCAGGCGCGCTTCGCTCTGCGGCGTCAGTTCGGGGTCGGGCAGGACCTCGACGGTTTCGTCACCGCGCAGGCCGAGCGACGCCCAGGAGTCTCCCGGTCGGAATTGCAGCGGCAGCACCCCCATGCCCACCAGGTTGCTGCGGTGAATGCGCTCGAAGCTGCGCGCCACCACGGCCCGGATGCCCAGCAGCTGCGTGCCTTTGGCCGCCCAGTCGCGGCTGGAGCCGGTGCCGTATTCCTCGCCGGCAAACACCACGGTCGGCACGCCCTCGGCCTGGTAGCGCATGGCGGCGTCGTAGATGGTCATGGTCTCCCCGCTGGGCTGGTGCAGCGTCAGGCCACCTTCGACGCGCGAGCCATCGGCCTGCGGTGGCAGCATCAGGTTCTTGATGCGCACGTTGGCGAAGGTGCCGCGCATCATCACCTCGTGGTGGCCCCGGCGCGCGCCGTAGCTGTTGAAGTCGGCCTGGGACACACCATGGGCCGTCAGCCACTGGCCTGCGGGCGAACTGGCCTTGATCGA
>JALOSN010000420.1 GCA_025458415.1 Hydrogenophaga sp. | reverse complement strand
CCGCAACCAGCCATCGGCCAGTTCTTTTGCCTGCTCATCGGGCATGCCTCGAAACTGGAGCCCTGCCATCACGTTCTCCAGCGCCGTGCGCCAGGGCATGAGGCTGTCGGACTGGAACATGTAGCCGGCCCGGGTGTTGATGTCGGACAGTGGCTGGCCGAAGATCTTCACCGTGCCTTTGCTGGGTGCCAGCAGCCCGGCGGCCACGTTGAGCAGGGTGCTCTTCCCGCATCCGGTGGGACCGACCACGCTGACGAACTCGCCGGCGGCGACTGTGAGGGTGACACCGGACACGGCGGTGTAGCGTTGCCCGGGGTCGTCCTTGCTGATGAAGGTGCAGGCGATGTCCTGCATGTCGATCGCTGCTGTCATGGGGATGGCATGCCATGAAGGGTGACGGGACCTGCGCCATGGGCGCAGGTTCTGAGGGCGGCGCCCATCCTGTCCAGGACCTGTGGCGCCACCGGTGCGCGGGGGTGCGCTCAGCGGTACTTCTGGTTCGCCTTGGTGACGAACGCGTTGGTGTAGACCGCGTTGAGGTCCAGCTTGGCGGCTGCCAGCTGGCTGTCGACGCTGGCCAGCGCCCGGAAGGCGGTCTCTGCCCCCTTGGGCGGAATCTGGCCATCGGGCGACAAGGCCTTTTGTGCCGCCAGGAATCCGTCGATGTAGACCGCGCGGTCCCCCAGCAGGTAGCTCTCGGGAACGACCTTGATGATGTCTCCCGGACCGGCCCGCTGGATCCACTTGTTGGCCCTCACCATGGCGTTGGTCAGCGCCTGGGCCGTGTTGGGGTTGCGGTCGGTGAAAGCGGTCGGCGCATACAGGCAGCCGGCAGGCATGGGGCCGCCGAAGACCTTCTCGGCCTCCGAGACAATGCGTGTGTCGGTGACGATCTTCAGGTCGCCCGAACGTTGCAGCAGGGTGATCACCGGGTCGAGGTTGCTGATCGCGTCGATCTGGCCCGAGCGCATGGCCGCCACCGCGCCATTGGAGGCGCCCACCCCGACGAAACTCACGTCGCTGGGCTTGAGGCCCGCCTTCGCCAGCACGTAGTTGGCCAGCACGTTGGTCGAGCTGCCCGGCGCCGTGACGCCGATCTTCTTGCCCTTGAGGTCGGCCACCGACCTGTAGTTGGGCATGGTCTTCGGGTTGACGCCCAGCACGATCTGCGGCGCCAGGCCCTGCAACACGAAGGCGCGCATCGGCTGGCCCTTGAACTGCATGTTGACCGTGTGCTCGAAGGCGCCGGAGACCACGTCGGCGCTGCCACCCACCACAGCCTGCAGGGCCCGTGCGCCGCCGGCGAAATCGACGATGTTGACGTCAAGCCCCTCTTCCTTGAAATAGCCCAGCTGCTCCGCGATGGTCAGCGGCAGGTAGTAGAAGAGGTTCTTGCCACCGACTGCGATGGTGACCTTGGGTTTTTCCAGGCTCTGGGCAAAGGCCAGCTGGGGCAGGGTGGTGGCGGCCAGGCCGCCGACGATGAGATGGCGTCGCTGCATGCTGTGTCTCCTGGTGTTGTTGCCGGGCCCCGTGCCCGGGTGTCCCAGCATCCTAAACCGGATGACCCGGGCATGCGGGTCGCATGGGCGGCTTCAAACGTCGAGGTTTTCCCTGATGGAGCCGGCCAATTCAGGCCACGTGCAGGCCGTCGACGAACACCTTGAGCTCGCCAGGCTCGAAGGCGGTCCAGGTCTCGTTCGAGGTCAGGGGCGTGGTGACGATGACCGTGGCCCGGTCGCCGGGCTGGTTCACCTCGGCGAAATTGACCGTCCAGTCGTGGTCCATCAGGGTGGCCGGCGCAAACGGGTACTGGCGCGTGAGGTGGTGCAGCTGGGTGCTGCAGTGGGCCCACATGGCCTCACCGTTGGACAGCAGGAAGTTGGCGGTCCCGAAAGCCGTCAGCTGCGGGATGAGCTCACGCAGTGTGCGGGTCAGTTCGCAGACGCTGGGCAGGCTGGCATGCGATTTGGACAGTTCCTGCATCAGCCAGCAGAAGGCGCGCTCGCTGTCGGTGGTGCCCACCGGGCGGAAGGCGCTGTGCAGTTTGGGGTGGTAGTCCTTGAGATCGCCGTTGTGGGCGAAGACCCAGTGCCGGCCCCAGAGCTCCCGGGTGAACGGATGGGCATTCTCCAGGCAGACCTCGCCGATGGTGGCCTTGCGCACATGGGCGATGATGTTCTTGCTCTTGAGCGGGTAGCTGCGCAGGAACTCGGCCATGCGCGAGTCGGCGGCGCTTTCGTGTTCAACGAACAGGCGCAGGCCGCGACCTTCGAAGAAGGCGATGCCCCAGCCGTCGGCGTGGTGGTCGGTGCGTCCGCCCCGCTGGCAGAAACCGGTGAAGCTGAACGACGCGTCGGTTGGCGTCGCGCAATTGAGACCCAGGAGTTGGCACACTAGAACACCCCCCTGCGCCGCTGCGCGGCTTCCCCCCTGGAAGGGGGGACCGCACCTGCGGCCCGGCGGAGCCGGTTCCGCGGTGCGTGCTGGATGAAGACACTTCGGTACGGCGAGG
>JALOSN010000419.1 GCA_025458415.1 Hydrogenophaga sp. | reverse complement strand
GCCTTCTTGCGGTCGGCTTCCGCCTTGCGCTTCTGTTCGGCTTCTCTGGCCTTGCGCGCGGCCTCTTCCCGGGCACGCTTGTCTTCTTCGGCCTTCTTCTTGGCCTGCTGGGTCGCTATGTCCGGCTCCCGCACGGTGGGCGTCGGGGCTGGCGGCGGTGGCGGTGGCGCAGGTACCGGGGCAGGTGCGGGAGCCGGTGGTGGCGGCGGAGGTGGTGGGGGCTGCACCGCGCGCGGTGCGGCTTCCCGGGGCAGTGCCGACCACAGCTCGGCTTCGAAAGCCACCGGCGTCGTGTCCTTGTTCCAGTTCACACCCCAGGCCAGGGCGACAATCAGGGCGCCATGCACCAGCACCGCCAGCGTCATGGGCATGGACCAGCGGCCCGGTGGCGGCGGCTTGAAGTCGACCGGTTCGGTGCTGCCGTGCATGGTCCGGCTCAACTTCACGTCAGCCTCCCGTCTGCACCGATAGCCCGACACGCTCGATGCCGGTGCGGCGCAGGGTGTCCATGACCTTGATCACCGTTTCGTAGCGGATGGACTTGTCGGCGGTGATGACCACCGGCACCTGTGACGTTTCGGTCGGGCTGACCACACTCTGCACCGAACGCACCTGCTCGCCCAGGTCGCGCAGCGTGGCAGCCCGCCCGTCGCGGCTGGCATTGCCCTGTCGCACCTGAATCTGGTCGTCCTTGTCGATCACCACCTGCACGTAGCCTTTGGGCGCGGCGCTGGCCTGTCCGACGGTGGGCAATTCGATCTGGCTCGGCGAGATCAGGGGTGCGGTCACCATGAAGATGATCAGCAGCACCAGCATGACGTCGATGAACGGGACCATGTTGATCTCGTTCTTCGTCCGCCGTATCCGTCCCCGTGGGCTGGCCATGCGGTGCCCTCCTGCCTCAGTGGGCCGGCGCCGGCGGCGCGCCCAGGTTCCGTTGCAGGATGTTGGAGAACTCTTCCATGAAGGTCTCCATGTGGATGGCCAGGCGGTCGATGTCGTGGGTGAACCGGTTGTAGGCCACCACCGCCGGTATGGCTGCAAACAGGCCGATGGCGGTGGCCACCAGCGCTTCAGCGATACCCGGCGCCACGGTGGCCAGGGTCACCTGGTCCATGGCGGCCAGACCGGTGAAGGCGTGCATGATGCCCCAGACCGTGCCGAACAGGCCGACATAGGGTGCGACCGACCCGACCGTGCCCAGAAAGGACAGGTTGGTCTCCAGCACGTCCACCTCGCGCTGGAAGCTGGCACGCATGGCCCGACGCGCGCCGTCCAGCAGCGTGCCGGGTTCGGCAATGCGGCGCTCGCGCAGCTTCTGGTATTCGCGCATGCCGCTGGCAAAGATGCGTTCCATCGGGCCGCCATGGCGGGCGCTCTGGGCCGCTGCGCTGTAGAGCTCGCTGAGGTTGGTGCCGGACCAGAACTCGCGCTCGAAGTCCTCGTTGTGGGCACGCACACGCTTGATCGCAAACACCTTGCGGAAAATGGCAGCCCAGCTGATGACCGACATGCCAATCAGCATGACCACCACGGCCTGCACCACCCAGCTGGCCTCCAGCATCAGTTGGACAATCGAAAAATCTTGGGGCATGGCGTCTGTGAGGCGTTGGACAGAAATTGGTTCAGATCGGGTTCAGGTCAGGCCCAGCGCTAGCCTGATGGCGGGTGGCAGGCGTTGCGGCCGCAGGTCGGCGGCGTCGACCCAGCCGATCCGGATGCTGCCTTCGCACAGCAGCGTGTCGGGCCGGCCGTCCAGTCCCTGCAACGAGGCGGTCTGGGCGATTGTGATCGACGCGCGGCCGCTTTCCGTGATGGCGGCTGTAACGACAAGCAAATCATCCAGGCGGGCCGGGCGGTGGTAGCGCAGGGCGGTGTCGGTGACCACGAACATGCCACCGACTTCCTCCCTCAGTCGCTGCTGGCCCACGCCAAGGTGGCGCAGCCATTCGGTGCGCGCCCGTTCGAAGAACTTCAGGTAGTTGGCGTAGAAGACGATGCCGCCGGCGTCGGTGTCCTCCCAGTACACCCTGACAGGCCATCGAAAAGGCTTGGTGGTGAGGGCGTCGGTCAAGTCGCTGCCTCCAGCCGTGCGATCGCCTCCTGCAGCTGCGCCATCGAGTTGGCGGTGGACAGTCGCAGGTAGCGCCACGGCTCGGCGTCGCCGAAATCGCGGCCCGGCGTGGTGGCAATCTGGCAGCGCTGCATCAGGGCCAGGGCCAGGGCCCAGCTGCCGCCTCCCTCCGGGTTGGCGGTCTGCATCGGTATGCCCCAGCGCTCGCACCACCGCCTCACATCCACCCAGGCGTAGAACGCGCCGTCGGGGCAAACCGGTACGTCCAGGCCCAGTCGCTCCAACTGGGGAATGAACCAGTCGCGCCGCGCCTTGAACTCGGCGCGCCGCGACTCGTACACCGCCAGGCTGGTGGGGTGAAAACAGGCCAGGGCGGCGTGCTGGGCGATGGTGCTGGCGCAGATGAACAGGTTCTGCGCCAGCCGCTCCACGGCCGGAACGAGC
>JALOSN010000418.1 GCA_025458415.1 Hydrogenophaga sp. | reverse complement strand
AATCGCCGTGGCCAGCGCAATGGCGATGATGGTGATGGATGTCATCGAGACCGCGTCTTCGACGGCGTTGATGTCAGCCGACAGCCCCTTGGACTGGATCTCCATGCCTTCGTGCAGGACTTTGAGCAGCTCGTCCCGGGCCGGAATGGTGACGTCCACCAGATAGGCGAACGCCTCTTCCTTCCGCCCTTCCTGGACCAGGGCGAGGTTGGCCTCGCCGATCTTCCAGAACTTGTCGAAGGCGGCCGGGACCGTCACAAAGTGCGCCTTGCCCTCAGGAGAGAAGAGCCGTTTCTCGAACGTGGACTTGAGTTCGTCCATGGACTTGCGCTTGGCCCCGATGTAGTCCAGCGTCTTGGCCAGTTCCTGGGGCGAGCGCGACAGGATGGCGTGGCGCACCTGCAGAGACACCTGCGTCACGTTCAGCTCCAGCTCGGCCATCGCCAGCAGCTGGGGAACCCGGTTCTCTTCTGTGAAGTGGGCCTTCGCCCTTGCCCCCTCCAGCTGCACCCACGAATACCACCCCAGGCCCACCAGGGCCAGTGTGATCACCAGACTGAGGGCATACAGGCGCCCCGAGATTCCCACCCAGATCTTGCTTTTCATGATGTCGTTGGCCGCCGCGGGCGGCAGAAGGGGTCGAGCGAAAACTGGGAGATTCCCCTGGCGGTGCACCTCCGACGACAGCCCCGACCAACCCTGTCATCTGAAGGGACTATCGACCTGTCCAGACGGTACTTAAGGGCCGATAAGCGGAAATTTCCCGGCTCATTCTCCGGTTTGCATACGTTTCGTGAAAAACTGCCACCCATGCGCTGCAGGAATCCGCTCGCTCTGTTAGAAGCCAATCCATGACACCTTCAGTGATGCCCCAACCCGGCGCGGTCGCACCCACGCCCTGTATTGACGCCGACCACCCCGCCGTCCGCTCGTTTGCACAAGACCATGCCACGGGCAGCACCGACCGCGAGCGCGCCGTCGCCCTCTACCGGGCCGTGCGCGACGGCCTGCGCTACGACCCCTACCGCATCGATCTGAGCGGAAACGGCATGAAAGCCAGCACCGCCCTGGCGCAGGGCCACGGCTGGTGCGTGCCCAAAGCGGTGGCGCTGGCCGCCGTCGCCCGCGCGGCCGGCATCCCCGCGCGGTTGGGCTTTGCCGACGTGCGCAACCACCTGTCGACCGAGAAGCTGCGCCAGACCATGAAGACCGATGTCTTCGTCTGGCACGGCTACACCGAGCTGTGGATCGACGGCGCCTGGCGCAAGGCCACACCCGCCTTCAACCTGTCACTGTGCGAAAAGTTCGGTCTGTTGCCGCTGGAGTTCGACGGCATCCACGACTCGCTCTACCACCCGTTCGACCGGGCCGGCAACCAGCATATGGAGTATGTGAACGAGCGCGGCAGCTTCGACGACCTGCCGCTGGATGAGATCCGCGCCACCTTCGCCCAGGTCTACCCGTTCTGGACACCGGGCGGCCTGGACAGCGGCGATTTTGCCGCCGACGCCGCCCGCGAAGCGGGGAGCTGAGCCGGTTCAGCTCGATACCTTGAACACCGCTGTGCTGGCCATCAGGTTCGGCAGCTTGCGCACTTCCTGCCCTTCGTGCAGGCCGAAGCTGTCCTCCACCCGCAGGCCGCAGCTGCGCGCCAGCACCTCGAAGTCGGCGTAGGTACCGACGCGGATGTTGGGCGTGTCGTACCACTGGTAGGGCAGGCGCTTGGTCACCGGCATGCGACCCTGCAGCACCGCCAGCCGGTTCGGCCAGTGCGCGAAGTTGGGAAAGGCCACGATGCCGATGCGCCCCACCCGCGCGGTCTCGCGCAGCATGGTCTCCGCGTTGCGCAGGTGCTGCAGCGTGTCGATCTGCAGCACCACGTCAAAGGCATCGTCGCCGAACATGGTCAGACCCTCTTCGAGGTTCAGCTGCAGCACGTTCACGCCCCGGCGCAGACAGGCCTGCACCTTGGCGTCGTCGATCTCCACCCCGTAACCGCCGCAGCCGCGGACCCGCTGCAGGTGCTCCAGCAGCGCGCCATCGCCGCAGCCCAGGTCCAGCACGCGCGAGCCCGGCGGCACCAGGCGGGCAATGCGCTCCATCACGCTCAGATCAGCCATGGGCCACCTCCAGGCCTTGGGCCACGGTCTGTTCAAAATAGGCACGCACCGCCGCGTGGTAGCGCGCATCGTCCAGCAGGAAGGCGTCATGGCCATGGGGCGCGTCGATCTCTGCGTAGCTGACGTCCCGGCCGTTCTCCAGCAGGGCCTTGACGATCTCGCGGCTGCGGGCCGGCGAGAAGCGCCAGTCGGTGGTGAAGCTCACCAGCAGGAACCTGGCTTTGGCACGCGCCAGCGCCGCACTGAGGTTGCCGTCGAACTCGCGCGCGGGGTCGAAGTAGTCGAGCGCGCGGGTGATCAACAAATACGTGTTGGCGTCGAAGTACTCGCTGAACTTGTCGCCCTGGTAGCGCAGGTAGCTCTCGATCTGGAACTCCACATCCTGCGTGGAGTATCTGTACCCCCAC
>JALOSN010000417.1 GCA_025458415.1 Hydrogenophaga sp. | reverse complement strand
GTGCCAGCCCGTGGCGGACAGCCGCTGTGGAGCCGGATCGCGTGGCCCGGTCCGCACGCTGCCGGTGGCGCCCAGGCCCTGCTCCCAGAGCCAGCGCTCGCGGTCGAATCCGTGCGGGTTGGACAGACCGTGGGGGCGCTTGAGCCGCACCGCCAGCCGCCACCGATCACCGGCCACCACCACGGGCAGGGGTGGGCCGGCCAAACCGGGTGCCTGCACCCCGGCGTCCGGCCGGGCATGGAGCGGCCGGTGGTACCAACCGAGCAGCAGGCGCGGTGGCAAGGACACCACCCGCCTGTCGTGCAGCGCCTCTTCCACCTCGAACTCGAACCGCACCCCTTGCGGGGTGCTTGTGGGCATCGCAGCCACCCGTCCGGTGACCATCAGGGTCACCCCCTCCAGGGCCGGGTCGAGCGCCTGAGCGGCAAACACCACCGCCCGCAGCCCGGTCGAGCCCGCACCACCGAGCACACCCGCCAGCAGCCAGCCCGACGCCAGCCAAGCGAGGCGATGGCGGTGTCCTGCAGCGAGCAGGCCACACGCCACAGCGAGCACCAGCAGACCGGCATAAACGCCTGCTGGCCAGAGAGTGCGCTGCTGCAGCTGCAGCGCCACGCCCAGCACCATGCCCACCAGCAACAGGCTGCCGGCGTGTTTCACGGGCGCCCGCGGCCAACCACGGGCCTGCCCACCAGAGCTTGGACGTCCCCTGGTGGACCGACCGCCTGCCTATCATCTGATTGCCCTCCCCATCGAAAGTCGTTCGCATGGCCATCCACGTCGCCCTGAGCCACATCACCCACTACCGGTACGACCGCCCCGTCATGCTCGGACCGCAGGTGGTCCGCCTGCGCCCGGCGCCGCACAGCCGCACCCGGGTGCTCTCGTATTCACAGAAGATCGAACCGGGCCAGCATTTCATCAACTGGCAGCAGGACCCGTTCGCCAATTACCAGGCGCGACTGGTGTTCCCGCAACCGACCACCGAGTTCAAGGTGACCGTCGACCTGGTGGTCGAGATGGCGGTATACAACCCGTTCGACTTCTTCCTGGAGCCTGGCGCCGAGAACTTCCCCTTCCTGTATGAGAAGTCGCAGCGGCAGGAGCTTTCGCCCTACCTGGCCACCGAACCCCTGACACCGAACCCCTGACACCGCTGCTGCGCCACTACCTGGAGCAGGTCGACCGCCGTGAACGGCGCACCATCGACTTCCTGGTCGATATCAACCAGCGGCTGCACAAGGACATCGCCTACACCATCCGCATGGAGCCGGGCGTGCAGACGCCCGAGCAGACCCTCCAGCTAAAGAGCGGCTCCTGCCGGGATTCAGGCTGGCTGCTGGTGCAGCTGCTGCGCCACCTGGGCCTGGCAGCCCGGTTTGTCTCCGGCTACCTGATCCAGCTGACACCCGATGTCAAATCGGTCGACGGGCCCAGCGGTCCGGAGGCCGACTTCACCGACCTGCATGCCTGGTGCGAGGTCTTTCTGCCCGGCGCCGGCTGGATCGGCCTGGACCCGACATCGGGCCTGCTGGCCGGCGAGGGGCACATCCCGCTGGCCTGCACCCCGCAACCGTCCAGTGCAGCGCCGGTGGAGGGCGCCGTTGACGCCTGCGAGGTGAAGTTCGAGCACCACATGCAGGTGACGCGGGTCTACGAATCGCCGCGCGTGACCAAACCCTACACCGACGACCAGTGGGCCAGCATCGTGGCGCTGGGCGAACTGGTCGACACCGACCTGGTGCAGCACGACGTGCGCCTGACCATGGGGGGCGAGCCCACCTTCGTCGGCATCAACGACCGCGACGCGGCCGAATGGAACACCGATGCCCTGGGCCCCACCAAACGGGGCTATGCCACCGAACTGCTGGGTCGCCTGCGCCAGCAGTACGGCAGCGGCGGCTTCGTGCACATGGGACAGGGCAAGTGGTATCCGGGCGAACAGCTGCCCCGCTGGGCGCTGTCGGTGTTCTGGCGCGCCGACGGCCAACCCTGCTGGCACGATCCGGCGCTGCTGGCCGACGAACGCGACCCGGCCCAATACGGCCACGAAGACGCCCTGCGCTTCACCCAGGCGCTGGCGCGCCAGCTCGGCCTGAGCACCCGGTACATCACCCCGGGTTACGAGGACACCTGGTACTACCTCTGGCGCGAGCGCAAGCTGCCGGTCAACGTCGACCCGTTCGACAGCAAGCTCGACGACGAACTCGAGCGGATTCGCCTCAGGCGCGTGTTCAGCCAGGGGCTGGACGCCACGGTGGGCTACGTGCTGCCGCTGCAGGCCTCCGTCCACGGCAGCCTGGGCGGCCACCGGGTCACCGGTGCCGCCTGGTCCACCGGCCCCTGGTTCTTCCGGGACGAACGCATGTACCTGATCCCCGGCGACTCGCCCATGGGCTACCGGCTGCCGCTGGATTCGCTGCCCTGGGTCTCCGCCGGCGACTACCCCTATCACATCGAGCAGGACCCGCACAGCCCGCGCACGCCCCTGCCCGGCAGCACGCCACTGCGGCACCAGATCCATCCGCACACGGTCGGCGGCGGCTTTGCCGAGGGCGGCACGGTCTCCCTGCAGGGCAGCGATCACGACTTCCATGAGGGCAGCGGCGCAGGCCACGGCCATGGCGCGCAGTCCGGCCGGCAGCCCCTGGCCGCGCGCATGCCACAGCGTGGTGAATCCGCCGCCTGGCTGACCCGCACCGCCCTGTGTGTGGAAGCGCGCGACCCGCAACGGGCCAACGGACCCAAGGCCGAAAAGGCGCGTGGCGGGCGCAGCCAGCACCTGTATGTCTTCATGCCACCCCTGCAGCAACTCGAAGACTACCTGGACCTGCTGTCGGCCATCGAGGCCACAGCCGCCGGACTGGGCATGAAGATCGTTCTCGAAGGCTACCCGCCACCGCGCGACCCGCGGCTGACGATGCTGCAGGTCACACCGGACCCCGGCGTCATCGAGGTCAACATCCACCCGGCGCACAACTGGTCCGAACTGGTCGAGCACACCGAGTTCCTCTATGAGGCTGCGCACCAGACGCGCCTGTGCGCCGAGAAGTTCATGACCGATGGCCGGCATACCGGCACCGGTGGTGGCAACCATTTCGTGCTGGGCGGCGCAACGCCGTCCGACTCGCCCTTCCTGCGCAAGCCCGAACTGCTGGGCAGCCTGGTGGCCTACTGGCACAACCACCCGTCGCTGTCCTATCTGTTCTCCGGTCTGTTCATCGGCCCGACCAGCCAGGCTCCCCGTGTCGACGAGGCCCGAAACGACCAGCTCTACGAACTGGAGATCGCTCTGCAGGAAATCGGGAAGAACCGCCAGGTCCATGGCCAACAGATGCCTCCGTGGCTGGTCGACCGCACCTTGCGCAACATCCTGATCGATGTCACCGGCAACACCCACCGCAGCGAGTTCTGCATCGACAAGCTCTACTCGCCCGACGGTCCCACCGGTCGCCTGGGCCTGCTGGAGCTGCGGGCCTTCGAGATGCCCCCGCATGCCCGCATGAGCGTGGCGCAACAGCTGCTGCTGCGTGCCCTGGTCTCGCGTTTCTGGCAACAGCCCTACACCGGCAGGCTCACCCGTTGGGGCACCGAACTGCACGACCGCTTTCTGCTGCCCACTTTCGTGCGCATGGACTTCGAAGACGTGATCGCCGACCTTCAGGCCTTCG
>JALOSN010000416.1 GCA_025458415.1 Hydrogenophaga sp. | reverse complement strand
CCCTGGTGCGCGGGCAGCCACTGCCGGCGCACATCAGCGACTGCGGGTTGACGGTGGAGATGCTGTCGGCGGGGCGGGTGGGGTTGGGGAGGGGTTGACTGGCGCCGTCAACTCAAACCAAGGCGGCAGGGTCGACCCCGAGCACCCTTTTTCGCAGCGACTTGAAATAGCTGCCATCCAGGGCTTGGGTTGCTGGCGACGACTTGCCAGCGAGCAAGACGCTACGCATTTGCCAGCGAGCCACTTCGCAACCCGCCAGGTGTTCGCTGGCCGCACCGCTACCCGGCGTGGTTTCCTGCTCGTCGACAACGGCTTTGGAACGGTCTGAATTGCCCACGTGATGCCCCGTCAGGCCAAAGCGATGATCTGGTTCAGCAGCGCCCTCACCTGACTAAAGGCCGCATCGTCCAGCCGCTTCAATGGGTGGGGAGCACCACGGCGAGCCCGCCAGTCGAACGACTTGGGCTGATGGCACAGAACATAACTGGTCTTGCCGGCTTTGGTGCCGGTGGCCTGCCCGGCCACGACGGCAAATGGGTTGTCGGCGTTGTAGTCGGCCGTGGTCATGGGCAACCCGATGACCAAGGACGTGCGGTCATTGAAAGCAGCGGGCGACAGTACCAGGAAGGGATGGACGTCGCGCATCTCTCGACCGGACTGCGGGTTGCAGTCGATCCAGATGATGTCTTGCCGCTCGGGCACCCAACGCGCCGGAGGACGGCGGGTCACCAACGTTCGGCCCCGACCGCTGCATCTGCCATGACCTCTCCGCCATGACGGGTCGGGTCAAAGCGCTGCAACCGCTCCTCCAGCGACAGTTCGCCTGCTGGCAATGGCTCAATCACCACGCGACCGCCTTCCACGACCATGCGCACCTGCTGGTCGGCGTGCAGGCGCGCCTCACGGGCGACTGCCTGTGGCAGACGCACACCCAGGTTGTTGCCCCAGTGCTTGATCGAGAGAATGGCTTCGGCCACGGTGAACTCCTTGTTTAAACTAAGTATAAACCCCGACGCAACCCAAGCACAAGCCTCGGGCGACAGCCGCCGTTGACTCAAGCTTGCCGGAACAAGTTCACCGCCCCGGCCACCGCCGCCTCGTCTGCCTTCACCGCATCGGGCGGGCCGCCCTTGCCCCAGAGCACGCCGGCCAGAGGCATGGACAGGAAGTCGGCGCACAGCTGGGTGGAGTCGATCAGGGGCTGGGCCTTGCGGCGCTCGCCGCTGGTGGTGACCAGCCACAGGCGCTTGGTGGCCATCTGGGCCTTGAAGTCCAGCCCGGGCACGCGCATCCAGGCGCTCCAGTGGTCCAGGTAGGTCTTGAGGGTGGACGGAAAGCTGAACCAGTAGACCGGCGCCACCAGCACCAGGTCGGTACAGGCCAGGGTGGCGTCCAGCAGCTGGCGGGCGCGGCCCTCGGGCATGGGGTAGCTGCCGACGGTGTGGCGCAGGTCCACAAAGGGCGGCAGGGGTTCGTCGGCCAGGCGCAGCCAGGTCTGGGTGTCGTCGGCCGGCAGCCGGACCGCGGCCTGGCGGGCCAGCCATTCGGTGTTGCCCGGGTGGCCGGGCTCGCGGGTGGAGGCGATGAGGAAGAGGTAATGTGACATGGGCTGATTGTGGCTGCAGCGGAGGTTCATCCATCACCGCGCCCCCGGGCGAATCGAACCCCGGCGGCTCACTCCGGCAGGCCGTTCTGCTGGGCCACAAAGCTCGCCAGCATGGGCACGAAGCGTTCGCCCTGGCCGGCGGCGTCCATGGCGGCGAAGCTGTTTTTCACCATCGACTGCATGGGGTGCAGCGCGCCCAGGGCGTTGGCCATGCTGGCGAAGTAGCGCATGTCCTTGTGCGCGTTGGAGATGGTGAACAGGTGGGCGTTTTCGTCGCGCTCCAGCGTCCACTTCATGAAGGTGTCGTAGAAGCCGTTGCGCATGCGGCCCGAGCCGATGACGGCGTGGAACTGCTCGGCGCTCAGCCCGCCCTTGCGCGCCACGGCCAGTGCCTCGGCATAGAGCGCGGCGTAGCCCATGGCAATGAAGTTGTTGATGAGCTTCATCTTGTGGCCCAGGCCCAGCGGCCCCAGGTGCACGATGTTGGCGGCCCAGCAGCGCAGCACAGGCTCGATGCGGGCAAAGGTATCGGGGTCGGCGCCGACCATGGTGTCCAGCGTGCCGGCTTCGGCTTCCTTGGGCGTGCGCGAGAGCGGCGCGTCCACCAGCACCTTGCCACTGGCGCGCAGCAGCTCGCCCATGGCCAGGGTCGAGACCGGGTCGGAGGTGGAGCAGTCGATGACGATGAGCCCGGGGCGGTTGGCCTGCGCCAGGCCACGTTCACCCTGCACCAGCTGCTCGACCTGCGGTGAGCCGGTGACGCACAGGTGCACGATGTCGCACTGCTCGGCCAGCGCCCGCGCGTCGCTTGCTTCACGGGCGCCGAGCGAGACCAGGTGGTCGATGGGCTGGCGGTTGCGGTGGCCCATGACCACCAGCTCGTAGCCCTTGGTGACGATGTTCTTGGCCATGCCGTGGCCCATGTAGCCCA
>JALOSN010000415.1 GCA_025458415.1 Hydrogenophaga sp. | reverse complement strand
GTCCTCGTCGTGCTCTACCACCAGCACCGTGTTGCCCAGGTCGCGCAGGTGCTGCAATGTGCCGATCAGTCGGTCGTTGTCGCGCTGGTGCAGGCCGATGCTGGGCTCGTCGAGCACGTACATCACGCCCGAAAGCCCCGAGCCGATCTGGCTGGCCAGGCGGATGCGCTGGGCTTCGCCGCCGCTGAGCGTGTCGGCGCTGCGGTCCAGGCTCAGGTAGTTCAGGCCCACGTCGTTGAGGAACTTCAGGCGCTGGCGGATTTCGTTGACCACGCGCGCGGCGATGTCGGCCTTGGCGCCCTGCAGCTGCAGCCGCTGGAAATAGGCCAGGGCTTCGCCGAGCGTGATGTGGCTGACCTTGTAGATCGGCTGGCGCTGTTCGCCCTCGCCGATGAACACATGGCGCGCTTCCTTGCGCAAGCGGGTGCCGCCGCACTCGGGGCAGGGGTGCGTACTGCGGTAGCGCGAGAGCTCTTCGCGAACGGCGGCGGAATCCGTCTCGCGCCAGCGCCGTTCGAAGTTGCTTCGGCGTCAAAGCCATAGTGCGCGGCCAGGCTTTCGATCATGGCGAAGTAGTAGCCGTTGCGCCGGTCCCAGCCCTTGATGGCGCCGCTGGCCAGGCTGAGCGTCGGAAAGGCCACCACGCGCGCCGGGTCGAAGATGTCGGTGTGGCCCAGGCCATCGCACGCCGGGCAGGCACCCAGCGGCGAGTTGAACGAGAACAGCCGCGGCTCCAGCTCGCCCACCGTGTGGTGGCAGACAGGGCAGGCAAAGCGCGCCGAAAAGGCCAGTTCGGCGCCGCTGTCCATGTCCAGCGCGATGGCGCGGCCATCGGCCAGGCGCAGCGCGGCTTCGAAGCTTTCGGCGAGTCGCTGGCGTTGTGGATGAACCTGGCCCCCATCCCTGGCTTCGCCTGGCCCCCCGAAGGGGTGCGTCCGGTCTTGGGGCGGCCCGGCGGCGGGATCCGAGGCCCCCACGCTTCCCGCTTCGCGTGGTGCGCTGCCCCCCGGGGGGGCTGCCCCGCCTTGGGGCGGCCCGGCGACGGGATTCGAGGCCCCCACGCTTCCCGCTTCGCGTGGTGCGCTGCCCCCCGGGGGGGCTGCCCCGCCTTGGGGCGGCCCGGCGGCGGGGCGGCTGCTTTCCGAGGCCTGATCGTGGGCGTGGCGCACCTTGATGCGGTCGATCACCACGTCGATGCTGTGTTTCTCGGTCTTCTTGAGCAGGGGCAGGGCGTCGGCCTCGACCACGTCGCCACCGATGCGAAAACGCACATAGCCCTGGGCCTGCATGTCGGCGAACAGGTCGTGGAACTCGCCCTTCTTTTCGCGCACCACCGGCGCCAGGATCATCAGCCGCGTGCCCTCCGGCAGGGCGAGCACGGTGTCCACCATCTGGGCCACGCTCTGCGAGGCCAGCGGCAGGTCGTGGTCGGGACAGTAGGGCGTGCCGGCGCGGGCATAGAGCAGATCGCCGGTGACAGACCCTCGATCAGGTCCACGTCGGGCTTGTCCATCAGCTGCAGAAACTGGCGGGCATACGCGCTCAGGCTTTCCACGTAGCGGCGCTGGCCTTCGGCGTACAGCGTGTCGAAGGCCAGGCTGGACTTGCCCGAGCCCGACAGCCCGGTGATCACCACCAGCGCGTTCTTCGGGATGTCCAGGTCGATGTTCTTGAGGTTGTGCGTCCGGGCGCCGCGCACCGACAGGGTGGTCGAAGCCAGTCGGGCACGGTCCGCCGCTGCCCGGGGGGTCAGGTCGGCATCGCTGGACAGGGGGGGCGGAATCAGGTTCACGGCAGGTGGGCGCAAGGGACCGGCGTCGGGCAGGCAACCCGCCATGATAAGCCGCCACGCGCGGGCCATGTACCCCCCGGTGGCGGGCCGGGATCGCCGGGGCGCTTTGACGCACAATAACGGACTGCCCTGCACCCCGGGGTATGGGCACCGCCGCCGGTCGCCCCGACCTGTTTGCTCCACATCCTTTTGTGCCTGTTTCTCCCGCCACCCCCGCCGATACCCGTGCCCCTGCCGCCGTGCGCATGACGCCGGCCGAGCTGCGATCGACCTGGTCGCTGGCGTCCATCTACGCCCTGCGCATGCTCGGCCTGTTCCTGGTGATGCCGGTGTTCGTGCTCGAAGCGCGCCACTACCCGGGGGGTGATGACGCGGCCCTGATCGGACTGGCCATGGGCGTCTATGGCCTGACCCAGGCCCTGCTGCAGCTGCCCCTGGGGCTGGCTTCGGACCGGCTGGGCCGCAAGCCGGTCATCCTGGCCGGTCTGGCGGTGTTCGCCATCGGCAGTTTCGTGGCCGCCTGGGCACCCAGCCTGCACTGGCTGGTCGCGGGTCGCGCCCTGCAGGGGGCGGGTGCCATTTCGGCGGCGGTCACCGCACTGCTGGCCGACCTCACACGCGACCAGGTGCGCACCAAGTCGATGGCCCTCATCGGTATCAGCATCGCGCTCATGTTCGTGCTCTCGCTGCTGCTGGCCCCGCTGCTGGCCCCGCTGATCGGTCTGGCCGGCCTGTTTGCCATCACCGGCGGGCTGGCCGTCACCGGCATGGCGGTGGTGGCCTGGGTCGTGCCACCCGAACCGGCCGAGCACCGACCGCAGGCACGCGGGAGCCTGCGCGAGGTGCTGGCCGACCTCGAGCTGCTGCGGGTCGACCTGGGGGTGTTCGTGCTGCACGCCGTGCAGATCGCGATGTGGATGGCCGTGCCCACCCTGCTGGTGCAGGCTGGCGTCCAGACGGCCGATCACTGGCAGGTCTACCTGCCGGCCGTGGTGGTGTCGCTGCTCATCATGGGGGGCTTCCTGTTCCGGCTGGAGCGGCGCGGTTACTTTCGGGCCGTCTACCTGGGCACCGTGGCCATGATGGTGCTGGTGCAGCTGGGTTTCCTGGGCAGCCTGGGGCAGCCGTCGCTCTGGGGGCTGGGACTGCTGCTGACCCTGTACTTCGTGGGCTTCAACACACAGGAGGCCAGCCAGCCCAGTCTGGTCTCGCAGATCGCGCCCGCGGCGCAGCGCGGCGCGGCACTGGGGGTCTACAACACGCTGATGTCGCTGGGCATTTTCTCGGGGGGGCTGCTGGGTGGTCTGGTGCTCAGGGCCTGGGGCACACAAGGCCTGTTCGTGGCCTGCAGCAGCCTGATGTTGCTGTGGCTGCTGCTGGCCTGGCCCATGAAGACACCCGCTTCATCGCGCCGCTGAGTCCTGCGCGGGCCGGGTGTCCGGACCCGGCCCCGACGGCCGGCTGTCGCTGGGCTCCTCCACCGGACGTACCGAGCGCAGCATCAGGATCGACATGGTGCTGTAGAGCGGCCGGCTGATCATGCGCGAGACGCCGCTGGCCACCAGGGCGCAGGCCATCAGACTGAGCACCATGCTGTGGCCGTCGGTCATCTCCATCACGATGATCATGGCGGTGATCGGTGTCTGCGTGACGGCGGCCAGGAAACCGCACATGCCCAGCGCGATCAGGGCCATGCCATGCGGCGAGTCGAGCAGCCAGGCGACGTCGGCGCCAACCCCGGCACCGAGCGACAGGCTGGGGCCGAAGATGCCCCCGGGCATGCCGGTCCATGCCGACAGCCACGACGCGATGAATTTCAGGCCGGTGAACAGCAGCGGCGTGTGGGCCTCGGGGTCCTTGACCGCCTGTTCCAGGAGCAGGTGGGTGTGCTGGTGGCCCACGCCCACGGCGGCGCCATCGCTGACGATGGCGATGACCGCGACCACAAAGCCGCAAATGGCGGCGAAGGCCACCGGGCGCTTGCGGCGGTAGGCGCAGAAGCGGTCGGGCAGGCCGGTGAAGGACGCGAGCATGAGGCGGGCCAGCAGGCCGCCCAGCAGCCCGCAGGCGATGGCCACCACCGTGCCCGGGCCGATCAGGTCCCACCAGGACACACCGTCGGTGCGCACCCGCCCGAAGTACGACAGGTTGCCGAAGGCCGAGACGGCCACCAGACCGGCCACCACGATGGCCACCAGCATCAGCGCGCTGCTGCGCTCCAT
>JALOSN010000414.1 GCA_025458415.1 Hydrogenophaga sp. | reverse complement strand
GGGGCGCTTTGCCCCCACCAGCGGCCAGGTGCTGCTCGAAGGCCAGCGCATCGACGGCAAGAAGCCCTACCAGATCAACCGCCTCGGGCTCTCGCGCAGTTTCCAGATCACCAACATCTTTCCCAAGCTCAGCGTGTTCGAGAACCTGCGCTGCGGCGTGCTCTGGAGCCTGGGCTACCGCTACACCATGTTCCGTTTTCTGGCCGACCTGGACGACGCCAACGAGCGGGCTGAACAGCTGATGGAGATGATCCGGCTGGACAAGAAGCGCGACACCCTGGCCATGAACCTGACCTATGCCGAGCAACGGGCGCTGGAGATCGGCATCACCATCGGCGGTGGTGCCGGTGTGGTGCTGCTGGACGAGCCCACCGCCGGCATGAGCAAAAGCGAGACCGGCCGCTTCATCGACCTGATCCGCGAAGTGACCGTGGGCAAGACGCTGCTGACGGTGGAGCACGACATGGGCGTGGTGTTCGGACTGGCCGACAAGATCGCCGTGGTGGTCTATGGCGAGGTGATCGCGTTCGACACGCCCGAGGCCGTGCGGGCCAACCCGCAGGTACAGGAGGCCTATCTGGGGTCGGTGCTGGCCGACCAGCAGGCGGCGGGCCACTGAAGGAGACTGCACCATGCTCAGCATCAACAACCTGCACGGCTATTACGGCAAGAGCCACGTCCTGCACGGCGTGGCCTTCGAGGTCGGCAAGGGCGAGATCGTGGCCCTGCTGGGGCGCAACGGCTCCGGGCGTTCCACCACCGCCAAGGCCATCATGGGCCTGGTCGACGCCACCGGCGAGGTCAAGTGGCAAGGCAAGGACATCCTCGGCAAGAAGCCTTTCGAGATTGCCCACCTGGGGCTGGGCTACGTGCCCGAAAACCGCGACATCTTTCCCAAGCTGACGGTGCATCAGAACCTGCTGCTGGGCCAGAAGGGCAGTGGCAAGGGCAGCCGCTGGAGCTTCGACGACATGTACGGCATGTTTCCGCGCCTGAAGGAGCGACAACACACCGAAGCTGGCGTGCTCTCGGGTGGCGAGCAGCAGGCAACTCAAGACACGCGGCGTGTCGGTGCTGCTGATCGAGCAGAAGCTCACCATCGCCATGAGCATTTCCGACCGGGTGCTGGTCATGGGCCACGGCAGCATCGTGTTCGAAGGCACGCCCGAGGGGCTGAGGGCCGATCCGTACACACGCAAGGAATGGCTGGAAGTTTGATGACCCCCAGGCTCCGCCGCTGCGCGGGTGGCTTCCCCCCGAGGGGGTCGATCCGCCCCGGGGCGGCCCGGCGGCCGATCGACGCCTCATGCGCCGATGACTCACTCGCGACAGGCGGCCCTTGCCGCAGCGCACAAAGTTCATAAAATCGCACGACCGTTCGTTTTTTAGCCGGTGGCCTGCCATCGATCGACACAGAGGAGATTCCATGACCGCTGAGTACCAGGTCCACGGCGACGTGGCCGTCATCACGTTGAACAACCCGCCGGTCAACGGCCTGGGGCTGTCCACCCGCCAGGCCATCACCGAGGGCCTGGAAAGAGCCGAGAACGATGCCTCGGTCAAGGCCATCGTGCTCACCGGCGCGGGCAAGGCCTTCTCTGGCGGCGCCGACATCCGCGAGTTCGGCACACCCAAGGCGATCCAGGAGCCGAACCTGCTGTCGGTCATCGTGCGGGTGGAGAACACCACCAAGCCGGTCATCGCGGCCATCCACAGCGTGTGCATGGGCGGCGGGCTGGAGCTGGCGCTGGGTGCCCATTACCGCATTGCCGCACCCGGCTGCAACGTGGCCCTGCCCGAAGTCAAGCTGGGTCTGATTCCCGGTGCCGGTGGCACGCAGCGCCTGCCTCGCGTGCTGGGTGTCGAGCCCGCACTGAACATGATCGTCAGCGGTGAGCCGGTCAAGAGCGAGATGCTGGCCCAGCTGCCCGGCCAGAAGCTGTTCGACAAGCTGGCTGCCTCGCCCGAATCGCTGGCCGATGAAGCCCTGGCCTTTGCCCGCGAGATGGCCGCCAGGCATGCCGACGGATCGGCCTTCCCGCTGGTGCGCAACCTGCCCTGCAAGCACAAGGACGGCGACGCCTATTTCCAGTTTGCGCGCAACATGGTCAAGGGCATGAGCAAGAACTTCCCGGCGCCCGCCAAGTGCGTGGACGCGGTGGAGGCTGCAACGAAGAAGAAGTTCGCCGACGGCATGGCCTTCGAGCGCGAGATCTTCATCAACCTGATGTGGACGGCCGAGTGCCGCTCGCTGCGCCACCTGTTCACCGCCGAGCGCGCCGCCAGCAAGATCCCCGACGTGCCGGAAGACACGCCGCAGCGCAAGATCGGGAAAGTCGCTGTGATCGGTGCCGGCACCATGGGTGGTGGCATCAGCATGAACTTCCTCAATGCCGGTATTCCGGTGACCATCCTGGAGATGAAGCAGGAGGCGCTGGACCGCGGCGTCGGCGTCATGCGCGGCAACTACGAGGCCCAGGTCAAGAAGGGCAAGCTCAAGCAGGACAAGCTCGACCAGCGCATGGGCCTGCTGAGCACCACGCTGAGTTACGACGACATCGGCGACGCCGACCTGGTGATCGAGGCGGTGTTCGAGGACCTCGGTGTCAAGGAAGCGGTGTTCAAGGAGCTGGACCGCGTGATGAAGCCCGGCGCCATCCTGGCGTCCAACACCTCCACGCTGGACGTCAACAAGATCGCCAGCTTCACGAAGCGTCCGCAGGACGTGGTCGGCATGCACTTCTTCAGCCCGGCCAACGTGATGAAGCTGCTGGAGGTGGTGCGCGGCGACGCGACCGCCAAGGACGTGCTGGCCACGGTGATGGCCATCTCCAAGAAGATCAAGAAGACCGCCGTCGTGTCCGGCGTCTGTGACGGCTTCATCGGCAACCGCATGATCGAGCAGTACGGCCGGCAGGGCGGCTTCCTGCTCGACGAAGGCTGCACGCCCGAGCAGGTGGACAAGGCGATCGAGAAGTTCGGCTTTGCCATGGGCCCGTTCCGCATGGGCGACCTGGCCGGCAACGACATCGGCTGGGCCATCCGCAAGCGCCGCTATGTCGAGAAGCCGGACATGAAGTACAGCAAGACCGCCGACCTGCTGTGCGAGAAGGGCCGCTTCGGCCAGAAGGTGGGCAAGGGCTGGTACGACTACGTGCCCGGCAAGCGCGACGCCATCCCCAATGCCGAGGTGGTGCAGATGATCGAGGAGCACCGCAAGGCCCTGGGCATCACGCCGCGCAAGATCTCCGACGAAGAGATCGTGCAGCGCCTGGTGTTCAGCCTGGTCAACGAAGCCGCGCACATCCTGGAAGAGGGCATCGCCAACAAGGCCAGCGACATCGATGTGGTCTACATCTTCGGCTACGGTTTCCCGGTGCACCGCGGCGGACCGCTGAACTACGCCAACGAGGTCGGCCTGTTCAACGTGGTCCAGGCCATGAAGCGCTTTGCCAAGAACCCGCTGGACGATGCGAAGTTCTGGACGCCGGCACCGCTGCTCGCCAGGCTGGCGGCCGAAGGCAAGACTTTCTGATGACCGCACGCATCACGATTTGAGGAACCCATCATGACCAACGCCGTCATCGTTTCCACCG
>JALOSN010000413.1 GCA_025458415.1 Hydrogenophaga sp. | reverse complement strand
GCGGCGTCCATCAGGATCTTCTGTTCGTCCTTCGACAGACCGTCCCACCACTTCTTGCTCACGGTGACGATCCACGGGCTGTACACGTGGTTGGTGACCGTCAGGTACTTCTGCACCTCGTAGAACTTGCTCGACAGGATGGTGTTGTAGGGGTTCTCCTGGCCGTCGACGGTCTTGGTCTCCAGGGCGGTGAACAGCTCCGAGAACGGCAGCGGCACCGCGTTGGCGCCCAGGGTCTTGAAGCTGTCGATGAAGACGTTGTTCTGCATCACGCGCAGCTTGATGCCCTCCATGTCCTCCAGGCGGGTCACGGCCCGCTTGTTGTTGGTCAGGTTGCGGAAGCCGTTCTCCCAGTACACCAGGCCGACCAGCCCTTTTTCCTGCAGCTTGTCCATCACCTTCTGGCCGACCGGGCCGTCCAGCACGGCATCGGCCTCCTTGACGTTGTTGAACAGGAAGGGTGTGTCCCAGATGGCCATTTCCTTGGTGATGCCCACCAGGGTGGCCGTCGAGCCGACCATCATTTCCTGCGCGCCACCAATCAGCGCCTGCTGCATCTGCACGTCCGAACCCAGGGCGGCGGCGCCGATGGCGCGCACGCGCATCTTGCCGCCCGAGGCCTTCTCCACTTCCTCGGCAAACAGCTTGACGGCGCGTCCCTGGTTGGACTGTTCGTTCAGGCCGTAGCCGAAGCGGATCAGGCGCGGCTTGATGTCCTGAGCCTGGGCGATGCCGGCCACCAGGGTGGCGACACCGACGCTCAGTGCGACGGCGAGGTGCTTGAATTTCATGGTGATCTCCTGTGGTTGTTGGCGGCGGCGCCGCACGGGACGAAAAACGGGTGGGTGGGCTCAGAACATCAGCTTCAGCGGACCGAGCACGATGGACGGGAAGACGATCAGCAGGGCCAGCATCACGAAGTAGATGGCCAGGAAGGGCATGACCCCGCGGATGACCGGCTCCATGCGCAGGCGTCCGACGCCTGCGACCACGTTGAGCACGGTGCCCACGGGTGGAGTCAGCAGGCCCAGGCAGCCGGTGAAGATGAACACGAAGCCGAAGTACACCGGGTCCAGCCCGGCCTTGGCCGCCAGCGGCGCCAGCACCGGCGCGAGAATCAGGATGGTGGGCGTCAGATCCATCACCATGCCGACCGCCAGCAGAAAGACGCAGACGACGGCCATGAACAGCATGGGGTTGCTCAGCAGCGGGCCCATCACGTCGGCCAGCTGGTTGGGCAGGTCGGCCAGTGTGATCATGTAGGACGCTGCGGTGGCCGCACCGCACAGGAACATCACCACACCGGTGGTGCGGCTGGCGTCGACCAGCACGCGGTACAGGCGCGGCAGGTTCAGTTCGCGGTAGACGAACACGGCCACCACCAGCGCGTAGACCGCGGCCACCACCGCGGCCTCGGTGGGTGTGAAGAGCCCCATGCGCAATCCACCGATGATGATGACCGGCATCATGAGGGCCCACAGGCTGCCCGCCAGCACACGGCGACGCTCGGGCCAGCCGGTCTTCTCGGCCACCGGCAGGCCCTTGGCGCCGGCAATGCGGCTCCACACCAGCACCAGCGCGGCAGCCATCATGACGCCGGGCACGATGCCGGCCAGGAACAGCTTGCTGATGGAGGTGTTGGTGGTCACGCCATAGATCACCATGGGCATGGACGGCGGGACGATGGGGGCAATGATGCCGCCCGAAGCGATCAGGCCGGCGCTCGATCCGTCGGGGTAGTTCTGCTTGCGCATCATGGGCAGCAGCAAGGTGGCCAGTGCGGCGGTGTCGGCAATGGCCGACCCGCTCATCGAGGCCAGCATCAGCGAGGCGGCAATGGCCACATAGCCCAGTCCACCCTTGATGTGACCGACGAAGGCCCGCGCCAGGTCGATGATGCGGCGGCTCAGGCCGCCGGCGTTCATCAGCTCCCCGGCCAGGATGAAGAAAGGCACGGCCAGCAACGGGAAGCTGTCGAAGCCGGCCTGCACGTTCTGCGCCAGCAGCTGGGCATCGAAGAAATCCAGGTGCACCATCAGCGCCAGCGCGGTCAGCATGAGGGCAAAGGCGATCGGCACGCCCACCGTCATGGCGGCAAACAGCACCAGCAGGAACAACGCGATGGTCATGGCTGCGCCTCCGGGGCGGGGCCGTGCAGCTCGGTCCAGGCCTGGACCACCAGCAGCACCGCCATGGCCACCCCCATCACCAGGGTGCCACCGGCGGCCAGTGCCAGCGGGTAGTTCATGACCGGACTGCGGCTGTCCATGCCCACCAGCACCTGCTGCCATGACCCGACGATCAGGTAATACAGCGCCAGGGCGATCAGCGCCCGGGTCAGCCAGCGCAGCACGGCGGCCGGCGCGCCAGTGAGGCGGCTGGTCACCAGGTCGAAGCCCAGGTGCTTGCCTTCGCCAAACGCCAGCGTGGCCCCAGCTCTTCGGTGACGACCCAGCCGGTGCCCCAGACATAGCGCAGCACCACGTTGCCGAACACCGCCACCACCATCACCAGCAGGCACAGGGCGAGGAAGCCCTCGCACAGATGCCGCAACCAGCGCGCCGCCATCATGGCCGCACCGCCTCGGACTTCGGCTGGCCCTGGAGCCAGTGGGTCGCCTCGGCCGTCAGCGCCTCCAGCGGGCGCGTGGCGTCCAGCCGCAACACGCCGGGCTCGCCACTGGGGTCTTCCAGAACCTTGAACTGGCTGTCGACCAGGCTGACCGGGAACAGATGGGAAGGACGCGCAGCGACCCGCATCCGGGCCTGTTCCGGCGTCAGAGACAGGAAGACAAATCGCAGATCGGGAATGACCTCCCTCAGGCGATCACGGTAGCGCTGTCTCAGTGCGGAACAGGTCAGCACCGCCCCTGTCCTGGCATGCAGGTACAGTTGACCGGCCAGCATGTCGAGCCAGACGGCGCGGTCGTCATCGGTCAACGGAACCCCGCTCTGCATCTTGATCCGGTTCGACATCGAGTGAAAATCGTCGCCCTCGATGAGGGGCAGACCGAGGGCATCGGCACAGGCCTGCCCGAGACTGGACTTGCCGCAACCCGCGACACCCATGACCACCAGGCAGCCCGGACTGTTCGAATTTGCGTTTGAGGACATATGGTAGCGCTATCCAAAGCATCTGAAAAAAAGAGCCAACCGCGGATCGTGCGAGGCCTTCATGGGCCTGATAATCGATCGTGCTTTTCGCTTGGCGCGGCGAGCTGGTAGCGCTATCCTACCTCACCCCGCAACGGACACCGTCAGGATTAACCCTTGCCCAACCCAGAACGACGCCGACGCCCCAGCGGGCGTATCACGCTCAGCGACGTGGCCCGCGAGGCCGGCGTCAGCCCCATCACCGCCTCTCGCGCCCTGCGCGGCGAACGGGGGGTGGCGCAGGAACTGGTGGAGCGTGTCAAGCAGGCCGCCGCTGCCATGGGCTATGTGCCCGACCCGGCCGCCCGCGCCCTGGCGTCGCAGCGGGGCACCCAGGTGCCGGTGCTCATCCCCCTCCTGACGAACGCGCTGTTCGTGGATCTGGTCGAGGCGGTGCACGCCACCCTGCTGCCCCACGGTTACCAGCCCCTGATCGGCGTCACGCACTATGACCCGGCCGAGGAAGAGCAGTTGCTGCGCAGCTTCCTGGCCCAACGCCCGGCCGGGCTGCTGCTGACAGGCTTTGACCGGACACCGGACGCCCGCCGCCTGATCGACACCAGCGGCGTGCCCTGCGTCTACCTGATGGAGCTCAGCGGCACACCCGGTGTGCACAGCGTCGGTTTCTCGCAGCAGGACGCCGGACAGGCCATCACCGCCCACCTGCTCGCGCGCGGACACCGGCGGGTTGCCTTCGTGGCGGCCCAGCTGGACCCTCGCACCCTGCAACGCGCTGAGGGCTACCGGCGCTGCCTGCGGCTGGCGGGTTGCTACGACCCCCGGCTCGAACTGCTCAGCGCCCAGCCATCATCGATGCGCCTGGGCGGCGAACTGCTGCAGGAGCTGCTGCAGCGGCACCCCGACGTCGACGCCGTGTTCTTCTGCAACGACGACCTGGCCCAGGGCGGCCTGCTGGCCGCGCTGCGGCTGGGGGTGGATGTGCCTGGGCGGCTG
>JALOSN010000412.1 GCA_025458415.1 Hydrogenophaga sp. | reverse complement strand
GTGGCACGCCTCTGTTTTGGAGTCCAACATGAAACGCATCGTTCTTTTTGTCCTGACCAACCTGGCCGTGATGGCGGTGTTGCTCATCACCACGCGCATACTCGGCGTGGACCGTTTCCTCACCGCCAACGGCCTGAACATGACGGCCCTGGCCGGCTTCTCGCTGATCATCGGCTTCGGCGGCGCGATCATTTCGCTGCTGATCAGCAAGCCCATGGCCAAGTTCAGTACCCGTGCCCGCGTCATCAACCAGCCGCAGACCGCCGACGAGGCCTGGATCGTGCAGACGGTACAGAAGTTCGCCGACAAGGCCGGCATCGGCATGCCCGAGGTGGCCATCTACGAAGGCGCTCCCAACGCCTTTGCCACCGGCGCCTTCAAGAACTCGGCCCTGGTGGCGGTGTCCACAGGCCTGCTGCAGAACATGACGCGGGAAGAGGTCGAGGCGGTGATCGGCCATGAGGTGGCCCACATTGCCAACGGCGACATGGTGACCATGACCCTGATCCAGGGTGTGATGAACACCTTCGTGGTGTTCCTCAGCCGGGTCATCGGCTACGCGGTTGACGCCTTCCTGCGTCGTGGCGACAGCGAAAGCTCCGGCCCCGGCATCGGTTACCTGGTCACCACCATCGTGATGGACATCATCCTGGGCTTTCTGGCTGCCATCATCGTGGCCTGGTTCAGCCGCCAGCGCGAGTTCCGCGCCGACGCCGGTGCCGCCGACCTGATGGGCCGCAAGCAACCCATGATCAATGCTCTGGCCCGCCTGGGTGGCATGACCCCTGGCGAGCTGCCCAAGACCATGCAGGCCATGGGTATCGCTGGCGGCCTGGGCAAGCTGTTCTCGACCCACCCGCCGATCGAAGAGCGCATTGCCGCCCTGCAGAAGGCCTGAGCGCCCGGCTCGCAGCAACCAGGAAAGGCGCCCCTCGGGGCGCCTTTTTCATGGCTGGACCGGATTCAGTAGCCGTAGCGTTGGCCCATGCGGTTGTGCGGACGGTGGCCCCAACCATACGCTGGCTCGTAGTGGGGTCCACCGGCATGCACCACCCCTGGCGCCCGCGCGGCCGGTTGCGCTGCCACATGGGCCGGCGGCTGGGCAGCCCCCCAGGGGGCCACGCTGACCCGAATCCAGCGCCCCGGGTCGTCGTTCATCTGCGTGCGGTAGGTCTGGCCGGCGTATCGGTAAACCACGTCATAGCCCACGGTGCGCTGCTGCCAAACATGCTGGGTGCTGCACTGCCGCACCACCTGGGAAGTGGCGGGCGGTCGGCCTTCAATGCGGTCGCCGATCATGGCACCACCGACCAGGCCGATGACCGTTGCGATCGCACGGCCGCTGCCATCGCCGATGGCGTTGCCCATCGCGCCACCGGCAATGCCGCCGATCACGGCGCCGGCGCCGGTCTTGCGGCCGGGCACCGTGACCACCTGATCCTGGCAGACCTGCTGGGGCACCTGAACCTGTTCGGTCACGGGTGTGCTGCTGATCACCCGGGCCCGTTCGTCGCGGGCCTGGGCCAGGCCGCTGAAACCCAGACCCGTCAGTGCAACGGCCAGGGGGATCATGGCAACTTTGGAAGGGGTTTTCATGGAAAGCTCCAGTGCTGTTGGGGAGCCTTCATGCTGCGACGGCCATGTCAAGCCGACTTGCCCGCCGCGTAAAGCGCTGAGAAAACCTGTAACCCGGTGTTCAGCCCGCCGGCAGGCCCAGCACATCGCGGGCCACCGCCTCGGCCACCTTGATGCCGTCGACGCCAGCCGAGAGAATGCCGCCCGCATAGCCAGCGCCTTCCCCGGCCGGGTACAGGCCCGCCGTGTTCAGGCTCTGGCAGTCGGGTCCGCGCGTGATGCGCAGCGGCGAGGAGGTGCGTGTTTCCACGCCGGTCAGCACCGCGCCCGGCATGTCATAGCCCCGGATCTTGCGGCCGAACACCGGCAGCGCCTCGCGCATCGCCTCGATGGCGTAGGCGGGCAGCGTCGGTGCGAGGTCCGTCAGGTGCACGCCCGGCCGGTAGGACGGTTCCACCTCGGCCAGCGCCGTCGACGGCCTGGCCGCCAGGAAGTCGCCCACCAGCTGGCCCGGTGCCTCGTAGGTACCTCCCCCCAGCTCGTAGGCGCGCGCCTCCAGCGCGCGCTGCAGCACGATGCCGGCCAGCGGGTGCGTGATCCCTTGCGCTTTCAGCTCCTGCGCCTCGGCCGCGAAACGGGGGCCGTCGGTCGCGCCAAACGCGGCGGTCCACAGCGGCATGTCCTGCGGAAACTGGGTCGGAAAATCCGCCGGCTCGATCCCCACCACCATGCCGGCGTTGGCGTTGCGCTCGGCCCGCGAGTACTGGCTCATGCCATTGGTCACCACGCGACCCGGCTCGCTGGTGGCTGCCACCACGGTTCCGCCCGGGCACATGCAGAAGCTGTAGACCGCGCGACCGTTCTTTGCGTGGTGCACCAGCTTGTAGTCGGCCGCGCCCAGCAGCGGGTGTCCGGCGTGCCGGCCCCAGCGGGCCCGGTCGATCACGCTTTGCGGGTGCTCGATGCGAAAGCCCACCGAAAAGGGCTTGGC
>JALOSN010000411.1 GCA_025458415.1 Hydrogenophaga sp. | reverse complement strand
AAAGGCGGTGGCCGAGATCAAGGTGGTGGACGAACCGGTGACGGTGGTGGTGTCGTCCAAGGGCTGGGTGCGGGCCCGCACCGGCCACGGTCATGACCCTGCCAGTTTCGCCTTCAAGGCTGGCGACGGCCTCTACGGTACCTTTGAATGCCGCACGGTGGACGTGCTGATCGTCTTCGGCAGCCAGGGTCGGGTGTACAGCGTGCCCGTGGCGAGCCTGCCGGGGGCCCGCGGCGACGGCCAGCCCATCACCACCCTGATCGACCTGGAGTCGGGCACCCAGCCGGTCCATTTCTTTGCCGGTCCGACGGGCGCCATCCTGTTGCTGTCCGGTACCGGCGGTTATGGCTTTCTGGCCAGCGTGGAAAACCTGGTGTCGCGCCAGAAGGCGGGCAAGGCCTTCATCAGCCTGGCCGAGGGCGAAACCGTCTGCGCGCCCAGCCACGTGAGTGGCACCTCGGGCAGCCAGCCGCTGAACGCCGCCACCCATGTCTGCTGCGCGTCGACCGCAGGCCGTATCCTGACTTTCGAGATCGGCGAACTCAAGGCCATGGCCAACGGCGGACGTGGGCTGATGCTGATCGATCTGGAAGAGAAAGACACGCTGGCTGGCGCGGCCGCCTACACCCGCAGCGTGAAGATCGAGGGGGTTGGCCGCGGCGGCAAGGAGCGCGACGAAACGCTGGAGATCCGCAGCCTGAACAACGCGCGTGCGGCGCGTGCCCGCAAAGGCAAGGCGGCCGACCTGGGCTTCAAGCCCAGCCGCATCACCCGTGTCGAGTGACGATTCGGAGGCGATCATGACCATGATTCCCACCGGTTTTCTGGACAGTCGCCTCAAGGGCTTTCCCACCCACCAGACGGCGCTGGCGGTGGCCGAGGCCGGTCTGCCGGGCTGGAACCTGCTGCGCGGCGACCTGATGCTGCCCATGGCCGTGCTCAAGGAGTCGGCACTGGCGCACAACCTGCGCTGGATGGCCGATTTCTGCCGCCAGCGGGGCCTGGATCTGGCGCCGCACGGCAAGACCACCATGTCACCCGAGCTCTGGCGCCGACAGGTCCAGGCCGGTGCCTGGGCCATCAGCCTGGCCACGGTGTTCCAGGCCTCGGTGGCGGCGCGCCACGGCGTGCGCCGGGTGCTGATCCCGAATCAGGTGCTGCAGTGGGCCGAGCTGGACGCGCTGGTGCACCTTCAGGATGAGGTGCCGGGCTGGTGGGTCGGCTTTCTGGTCGATTCCGTGGCCCAGGTGGAACAGATCGAGGCCTGGGCCCGGGATCGCCGTTGGCCGGGACGCTGGCCGGTGCTGCTGGAAATCGGCATCGCGGGTCAGCGCACGGGGTGCCGGCATGCCGAGGAAGCGCTGGAGCTGGCACGACGCATCCGGGGCAGTGGCTGCCTTCGGCTGGTGGGCGTGGAGTGCTACGAAGGCCCGCTCGCCAGCTGCGACCACGGGAAAGACCGTGCCGGCGTCCAGCAGCTGATGGACCGCGTCGAGGCGCTGGCCCGGGCGGCGGTGAGCGAGGCGCTGTTCGAGGTGACGGCATCCGACGGTGACGCGCTGATCGTCAGCGCCGGTGGCTCGGCCATTTTTGATCTGGTGGCCGAGCGGCTGTTGCCCGATCTGGGGGTGCCGGTGCGCGGTGTGCTGCGTTCCGGCTGCTACATCACCCACGACCACAGCCGTTACCGCCGCTACCTGTGCTGTGTCGGTGAACGCCTGAACCTGGGCCGGACCCTCATGCCGGCACTGGAGCTGCTGACCTGTGTGCAGTCGTGTCCGGAGCCGGGTCTGGCCCTGCTGACCCTGGGCAAGCGCGATGTCGGGCAGGACATGGACCTGCCGGTGCCGATCTGGCAGTGCCGCAACCAGGGCGACGCACCGCAGCCGGTGCCCGGACATTGGCGCATCGATGCCCTCAACGACCAGCATGCCTACCTGCGGTGCGACCCGCAGGCTCCGCAGCACGAGCAACCCCGGGTCGGCCAGACCGTGGGTGTGGGTATCTCGCATCCCTGCACCACCTTCGACAAATGGCGCTGGATGCCCGTGGTCGACGATGACTATCGCGTGACAGCTGCCATCACCACCTGGTTCTGAGTGTCAGGACGCCCGGGCGAACCGCCGCTGACACGGACTTCTGGGGCCGGCTGCCTAAATTTGCTGCTGTGCAGCAAAAATGTCTTGCAATCTTCGGGGTAACCCTTAGAATTGGCTATGCTGCGCTGCAACATAAACCGGTGTCCGGTGCGTGTTCAAGGGGCGGCTCCTTCTTCACCTCCATCTCAAGGAACCCGACATGAACAACGCCGCCGAACAGATCATCGCCGCCAACAAAGCCAACCTGGAAGCCCTGGAAGGCGCTGCCAGCAAGGCTTTCTCCGGTGTGGAAAAGCTGGTTGAGCTCAACCTGGCCGCTTCCAAGGCCGCCCTGGGCGAGTCTTTTGTCTACGCCCAGGCCGTGATGAGCGCCAAGACCCCCCAGGAATTCCTGACCATCCAGACCGGTCTGTTCCAGCCCATGGCCGAGAAGTCCGCCGCCTATTTCCAGCACGTGCAGAGCATTGCCACGGAAGGC
>JALOSN010000410.1 GCA_025458415.1 Hydrogenophaga sp. | reverse complement strand
ATCTCGACAAAGGGGAAGTCGAACACCTCGCGCAGCAGGTCGCGCCGGAACAACTCGAAGGCTTCGTCCTTGATCTCCGAGTCAACCACGATGAGGTTGGGCATGCGGGCCTTGATGGCATCGCGCGCCTGGTTGAAATCGACCACGCTGTCGGAGACGATGCCGATCTCGCGCAGGGCATCGCGCACATCGGCGCGGATCTGCAGGCTGGGCGATATCGTCAGCACATAGGTACCCGAGAGCGACTTGAACATCGACGAGTGCTCGTCGGACAGGTCGACCGCGGTGATGCCATCCACCGCCTGCACCGTGCGCGTGAACAGGGCCGTGAAGGAGACCCCCTCGTCGGTGATGGTGCGCTCGATCTCGATGCCACCCCCGACCAGCGCGATCTGGCGGATCAGCATCCAGCTCAGGCTGTCGGGCATGGCATGGCTGGACGGAGGAACCCCGTCATTGGCAACCCGCATCTGCAACCGTGCGTGTTCCGGCCAGTTGTTGAGGTCCATGCGCAGGTCAATGCGGGTACCGAACGGCAGACCCCAGTCGAGCACCGCATTGACGAAGGTGTGGGCCACCGTCGGGTCGATCAGCACCTCGACCGGCTTGAGCTTGCGCCGCAGCGCGATGCCCAGAATGCCCAGTTCCGCCTTGCGCTCCTGAAGCACGCCTTCGACGAGGCCGCCCATGTTCACTTTTTCATGTGACTGGCGGATGCGGCCACTGTAGAAGCGCAGGATCTGCTGGGCATTGAGGCCGGACTGCTTGATGCGTTCGGCCGGCACGGTCAATGCGCGGTGTTCGATCTTGCTGATGCGGCCCTTGGCCAGCAGCTGGTCGGCCACGTTGTTCATGGAGCTGACGCCTTCGGTCAACTGGTCGGCGAGGTTGCCCACCAGCGCCGGCCAGTGGTCGTCCAGCGCCCAGGCGTCGGCCTCGGGTGCGGCACCCCCTCGGGTGGTGACGGGAACGGAGATGGCGGGTTTCTTCGAGGCTTGCATGGCGGGCAGATCGGTGTAGGGTGCACGTGGGCCGTATCGGGCGGGTTGCACCTGAGCGGCTGCGCCCCGAGGCCGGTACGGCGTCATCTGGAAAATAGCACTGGAACACGGTCGCGGGACGGATCGGAACTAGCAGTAATTTCTTCTTACTGTCAACTTCGGCACACCGACCCGTTTTTTTTCATTATGGCTGGAGTTCTTACGTACAGCTACATTTGGACCTCCTCCGCCCGAAGTCCCGCCTGCAGCCACGGCAAGCCCGCGATTTGCCACAATACGACATGCTCAATCCAGCTCCCTACCCCCTGTCGCGCCCCCGCCGCCTGCGCCGGGACGCCTTCTCTCGCGACCTGGTGCGCGAGCACCGTCTGGCGCCGGCCGACCTGATCTACCCGGTCTTCGTACTGGAAGGCCAGGGTCGCGTCGAGGCAGTGGCCTCCATGCCGGGCGTCGAACGTCTCAGCCTGGACAGGCTGCTTCCGGTGGCCGAAGACTGCGTGAAGCTGGGCATTCCGGTGATGGCGCTGTTTCCGGTGATCGACGGTGCGCTCAAGACCCCCGATGGCAAGGAAGCGCTGAACCCCGAAGGACTGGTGCCGAGGGTGGTGCGGGCCCTCAAGCGCGAGTTTCCCCAGCTGGGCGTGATGACCGACGTGGCGCTGGATCCCTACACCAGCCACGGTCAGGACGGCGTGCTGGACGAGAAGAACTACATCATCAACGACGCCACGGTCGACATTCTGGTCAAGCAGGCGCTGGCCCAGGCAGAGGCGGGCGTGGACATCGTGGCGCCCAGCGACATGATGGACGGCCGGATCGGTGCCATCCGCAGTGCACTGGAGACGACCGGCCGCGTCCACACCCGCATCATGGCCTACAGCGCCAAATACGCCAGTGCGTTCTACGGCCCGTTCCGTGACGCGGTGGGCTCGGCCGCCAATCTGGGCAAGGCGGACAAGAAGGTCTACCAGATGGACCCGGGCAACAGCGACGAGGCGCTGCGCGAGGTGGCCCTGGACATTGCCGAAGGTGCCGACATGGTGATGGTCAAGCCCGGCATGCCCTACCTGGACATCGTGCGTCGCGTCAAGGACGAGTTCAGGGTGCCGACCTTTGCCTACCAGGTCAGTGGCGAATACGCCATGCTCAAGGCTGCCGCGCAGAACGGCTGGCTGGACCACGATGCCGTCATGATGGAGAGCCTGCTGGCGTTCAAGCGCGCGGGGGCCGACGGCGTGCTGACCTATTTCGCGCGCGACGCGGCCCGCCTGCTGCGCATCGCCTGAGACGAGGGATCGGCAGGCCATGCGGGTCTTCAGCATCCGGGCCGGCACGGTCAGCGAGTCGGCCCAGCTGCCGGACGATCGGCCGGACAGCGGCTATGTCTGGGTGGCCTGCAGCCGCCGCGAATTCGAGCTGGAGCAGGCGCCCATCCAGCAGATGCTGCATTCCGTGTGCGGGATCAGCCTGGTGGACCTGCACCTGTCGGATCTGCTGAACAACCAGCTGCCGTCCCACTTCGACTACACCTCGCAGTACGACATCCTGGTGTTCCGGCGCCTGGCGGCCGGCCACAG
>JALOSN010000409.1 GCA_025458415.1 Hydrogenophaga sp. | reverse complement strand
GCCTGCAGCGCCAGCGGCATGTCGCCGATCTCGTCCAGGAACAGCGTGCCACCGTCGGCCTCGGCAATCAGCCCGCGCTTGCCCTTGGGCGAGGCGCCCGAGAAGCTGCCGGGCAGGTGGCCGAACAGCTCGCTTTCGATCAGGTGTTCGGGGATAGCCGCGCAGTTGACGGCCACAAAGGGCCGGCTGCGGCGCTCGCTGGCGGCGTGCACCGCCTTGGCAAAAAACTCCTTGCCCGAGCCGGTCTCGCCAGTGATGAGCAGGCCGATGGGGGTGTTGACCAGCCGGGCCACGCGCTCGATCTGCCGGTCCAGCGCCGGGTCGCCGGCCGACAGCGCCGCCAGCGGCGCCGGCACGCGCCGTTCGCCCTGCGCGGCCGACACCGGGCGCGCCGGCGGCGGCACTGCCGACAGGAACAGCAGCCGGTGACCGCCATTCATCATGACCGCGCGCTGGTCCGACGGCTGGGTCATGACGAAACGGCCGATCTGCGCGAACGGCAGCTCGAACAAGGCTTCGAAGTCCGCCCCCAGCAGCCGCGTGCCGTCGGCCGGCTGCAGGGCCTGCTGGGCGCGCCGGTTGTGGCCGACCACCCGGCCGCGGCTGTCCAGCGCCAGCAGGTAGTCGGGTTGCACGTCCAGGAACTGCGGCGCGGTCGACAGGCGCAGGATCCAGTCGTGCCGGTGCCGGTGCAGAAAGGCCGCGTTCTCGATGTCGTGCGCGTGCATCTTCACCAGCTGCAGCGCCAGCTGCTGGCTCGACTTGGGCTGGTCGGAACTGAGCTGCGAAATGTCCAGCACCGCGCTGAGCTGGCCGGCGCTGTCGAACACCGGCGCCGTGGTGCAGGTCAGCGGAATGTGGGTGGCGTCGAAATGGTCGTCCAGGTGCACCGTCAGCGCCTGGCCGGTGCTGATGCAGGTGCCGACGCCGCAGGTGCCGGCGTGGTGCTCGCTCCAGTCGGCGCCCAGGTAGAGACCCGCCTTGCGCAGGCTGGGCTCGAACACCAGGTCACCCAGAAAGTCCACCGTGATGCCGCGCGCATCGGTCAGCAGCACCACATAGCCCAGGCCGGCCACCTTGCTGTAGAGCGTCTCCAGCCCGTGGCGGGCAATCTGCAGCAGCGCCTCCATCTGCTCCTGGTGCTCGCGCAGGCGCGCCTGCGGCAGGATGACGGCCTCCTGCATGCGGGTCGGGTCCAGCCGGTGCTCGTGCACGCAGCGCAGCCACGACTCGCGGATGACCTGCTCGTGCCGCGCGGCGGCGGCCACGTCGGCCCCGTCGGTCGCCACCTGCATGACGGTGCTGATGTGCTGGTGCTGGTGCGGGCTGGCGGGCATGGCGGAACCTCCGGGCGCGGGCATGAGGCGGGCGATAGGGCGAGCGGTCGAACCCTTCACCTTGGCTGCGCAGGCCGGCGCTGTCCATCGTGGTTTGCCCGGAGCGGCGCCGGGCGGTGGCCCTGGCCCGGGCCAGGCCTGTTACTTGCGCTTTTCGGTCACCCAGTCGGCCACGGCGAACAGCAGGCCCGAGACCACGAAGGTCAGGTGGATGATCACCTTCCACTTCAGCTGCTCGGTGGTCAGCGCGGTGCTGATCAGGAAGGCCTTGAGCAGCTCGACCGCCGAAATGGCGACGATGGCACCGATCAGCTTCATCTTCAGGTCCGAGAAACCGACCTTGCCCATCCAGGCCGGCCGGTCCTCGTGCTCGCCGATGCTCAGCTTGGAGACGAAGTTCTCATAGGCGCTGAACACGATGATCAGCAGCAGCACCGCGATCAGCGCCGTGTCCACCAGCGTCAGGATGGAGATCACCGTGTCGTGCTCGATGATGCCCAGCACCCCCTGGATGAGCAGGCCCATCTCCTTGAAGAACTTGAGCAGCAGCACCCCCATGCTGACGATCAGCCCCAGGAAAAACGGCACCAGCAGCCAGCGGCTGGAGAAGATGAGCTTTTCCAGCGTGAGTTCGACTTTGTTGGGGGTGGAGGGCATGGGAGGCACTTGCAGAAAGCGACAGACTGGCAAGCATAGCGCAGTACTGTGATGGGTATGGGGTGGAGCGTTCGATGCGTCGGGCGGACGGCGTCGAAAGGCACCTCATGGCGGTGGCTCAAGCCCGGGTTGGCCCGCGCGGACTTCGATGTCGAAGTGCATGACGTCCTCACGCGTGCCCAGCTTGGTGTACAGCGCGATCGCCGGTTCATCGCCGTAGTCGGCCTGCACGTAGATCACGGAGGCGTTCCGTCGCCGGGCCTCACCCTTCAGCTCCTCGATCATGGCTGTCGATATGCCCTTTCGCCGATGGGACGCTTCCACGGCCAGATCGTAGATGTAGATCTCGCTGACGGCCTGCTCGAACTTGCGGAGTTCGTAGGCGGCCAGGGCGCCGACCACGCACCCGCCGGACCACGCGGCGATGGCAATGAAGCTGTCACTGCCCAGCAGTCTCCGGTGGTACTGGGCATCCGGCTGGTTCGCACAGTAGCGTTCAAGGTCGTCGAATGCCCTGCCAAACACACCCAGCATCTGGCGCAGGGCATCGACGTCTTCCGCGCCCAGCTGCTTGACGGTCATGT
>JALOSN010000408.1 GCA_025458415.1 Hydrogenophaga sp. | reverse complement strand
GCGGGGTCGGTGCCATTGAGGTCCTGGAAATAGCTCTCCAGGCTGGCGCGAACACAATCGTGCAAGGGGTTCTGGCTCATGCGGCGAGTTTCCAGTCGGAGGTTTCACGCCCTTCGGACAGCGCTGGCAGCGAGGCGGACCAGGCGTCGAAGCTGTCGGCCACGGCACTCAGTTGTTCTTCGCACCGGGTCAGGACGTTGATGCGGGCCCGAAAGCGTGCCACTTCCGAGGGCGGCAGGCCCAGTCCATGGACATACCACCCGAGGTGCTTGCGCGCGCTGCGCACCCCGGTGTGCTCGCCGTACAGGTCGTAGTGGTCGTGCAGATGGTCGATCAGCCACTGCCTGACTTCGGCCAGGCTGGGAGCCGGCAGCAGACGGCCGGTGGCGAGATGGTGCGCCACTTCGCGGAAGATCCACGGACGCCCCTGGGCAGCGCGGCCGATCATGACCGCATCGGCCCCGGTCTGGCGCAGCACGGCGGCGGCCCTCTGAGGGCTGTCGATATCGCCATTGGCCACCACAGGGATGGCCACCCGGCTCTTGATCAGGGCCACGGTGTCGTGTTCGGCCTGGCCGCTGTAACCCTGCTCACGGGTGCGGCCGTGCACGGTGAGCATCTGCACGCCGGCCTGCTCGGCGGCCTGTGCGATGGCTGGCGCGTTGCGAACGTCGGCGCACCAGCCGGTGCGCATCTTGAGGGTGACCGGCACACCGTGCAGCGCACAGGCCGCCACCACGGCCTCGACGATGCCGATGGCCAACTGTTCGTCCTGCATCAGGGCGGAGCCAGCCCATTTGTTGCAGACCTTCTTGGCCGGGCAACCCATGTTGATGTCGATGATCTGGGCGCCACGGTCGATGTTGTACCGCGCCGCATCGGCCATCATCTGCGCGTCGGTGCCGGCAATCTGCACCGCGATCGGTCCCGGTTCGCCGCTGTGATCGGCGCGGCGCGAGGTCTTGAGGCTGTCCTGCAGATCCGGACGGCTGGTGACCATTTCGCTGACCGCGTAGCCGGCGCCCAGGCGCTTGCACAGCTTGCGAAAGGGCCGGTCCGTCACGCCGGCCATGGGCGCAACAAACAGGTTGTTCTGCAGGCGGTACGGCCCGATGTGCATGGTGATGGGAGAATCGGCGGCTTTGGCGGAGGCCCGGCCGGTGGCGGCATCGGGGATGCGCATTGTAGCTGCCTGTTTTTTCAGCAGGCGGAACCCGCCCACCGCCTGTCGATCCGAGGTCACATGCCCGACTGGATGCTCAACCTGATGCAATGGCTGTCCCTGCCCGAGGTGGGGCTGAGCACGGTGTTCGTCGTGGCCTTCATCTCGGCCACCCTGCTGCCCATGGGCTCCGAACCGGCCGTCTTCGGGCTGATCAAGCTCAACCCCGAGCTGTTCTGGCCCACCATCCTCGTGGCCACGGCCGGCAACACCCTGGGCGGCGCAGTCAGCTGGCTGATGGGGTTGGGCACGCACAAGGCGGTGGACAAGCTGCGCCACGGCACCCCCACCGAACTGCGGGCCCTGCGCTGGCTGGAGCGCTTCGGGCCCAAGGCCTGCCTGCTGTCGTGGCTGCCGATCGTGGGTGACCCGCTGTGCGCCGTGGCGGGCTGGCTGCGTTTCCCGTTCTGGCCCTGCGTGGCCTACATGGCCATCGGCAAGTTCCTGCGCTACCTGACGATGACCACCGCCCTGCTCTGGGTGTTCCCTGGGGGACTGCCCCTCTGAGCGGTGTCTGCGGTTCCCCCCGATACTTGGTCCATGCCGACTTCTGCCTCTCCATTGCCGCGCGCCCTCTGGGCGCTGATGCTGGGCAACTTCGTCATCGGCACCGGCGTGATGGCTGTGCCGGGAACGCTGCCCGACATCAGCGCCTCGCTGTCCGTCTCCATTCCACAGGCGGGCCAGCTGATCACGGCAGCCGCCATCGTCATGGGCGTGGGTGCCCCGCTGTTCGCCACCGTCGTGGCCGGCTGGGACCGGCGGCGCCTGCTGGTGCTGTCCCTGCTCTGGTACGCGGTGTTCATGGGCGCCAGTGCACTGGCTCCGAGCTACGGCAGCCTGCTGCTGCTTCGCGTGCTGGCCGTCATTCCCCCCGCGATCTTCACGCCCCAGGCGGCCGCCTGTGTCGGGCAGCTGGTGCCAGCCGGCCAGGGGGGCCGGGCCATCACCTTCGTGTTCCTTGGCTGGTCGGTGGCGTCGGTGCTGGGCATGCCGCTGTCGGCATGGATCGGCGGCGTGCTCGGGTGGCGCTGGGCCTTTGGGCTGGTGGCGGTGCTGGCGGTGCTGGTGGCCGCCTGGCTGTGGCGCGAAATGCCCGACGGCATCAGACCGGCCGCCCTCTCGCGCCAGGCCTGGGGCCAGACCCTGGGCTCGGCCCCGCTCATGCTGGCGGTGGCCGTCACCCTGCTGTCGGCCTTCGGCCAGTTCATCCTGTTCTCCTACTTCGCCCCCTATTTGCAACAGGTCAACGGCGTCGGTCCCCAGGTGATGGCGCTGATGTTCCTGTGGTTCGGCGCCTTCGGCCTGCTGGGCAACGTGCTGGTCTCGCGGCGCATCGACCGGCTGGGCGCGCCGCGC
>JALOSN010000407.1 GCA_025458415.1 Hydrogenophaga sp. | reverse complement strand
CGAGCGCGACCGTTTCCGCACACGGCTGGAGCGTCGCGAAGACGGCAAGACGGAGATCTACATCAGCCACCGCGGCATGATCGAGGTCTACACCAGCGGACTGCGCGACCAGACACGCTGGCAGCCGCGGCCGCGCGAACTTGAACTGGAAACCGAGTTCCTGCGCCGCCTGATGGTCCGCCTCGGCGTGAGCGAAGCCCAGGCACAGGCGGTCGCTGCCACCGCACCTGCCCAGTCGAAGGTGAGCCTGTCCACCGCCAACGGAGCGCCCGTCCTACAGTTCGAAGACGGGTTCGAGCGCGCCTGGCGCCGGGTCGGCCTGGCGCTGGACCGAACCAGCTTCACCGTGGAAGACCGCGACCGCAGCCAGGGTCTCTACTTCGTGCGCTACGTCGAACCCGTGGCCGATACCGGGCAACCCGGGCTGCTGGGCCGCATGTTCGGTGCCCGGCGCGACGAGCGGTCCCCGGTCCGCTATCGCGTGGCCGTGCGCAGCGCCGACAACCAGACCACGGTGCGTGTGCTCGACGCCAACGGACAACCCGACACCACGGACATCGCACGCCGCATCCTGACCCTGCTGTCAGAGGAACTGCAGTGACGGCGGGTCGCTGACCCGGGTTCAGCCGGCCGCGCAGCAACAAAAAGGCCGCCCGGAGGGCGGCCTTTTTTTCATGGTGCCGGTAGCGGCGCTGCAAGGCAGCACCACGGGGTCCGGTCAGTTGGCCGGTTTGGCGGCGTCCTTGGCCGTTTCGGCCGCGGCTTTGGCGGCTTCAGCGGCCTTGGCAGCGGCTTCCTTGGCGGCCTCGGATGCGGCGTCGGCGGCCTCGGTGGCCGCCTCCTTCACCGCGGCCGTCCCCTGCTGGGCGGCCTGCGTGGCGGCCTGGGTCGCGGAGGCTGCTGCGTCGGTGGCGGACGCCGCTGCGTCTTTGGCCGACTCCAGGGCAGCAGCAGCGCTTTCCTTGGCGGCTTCCAGGGGCGCTGGTGCAGCGGCGGGCGCCGCGACGGGGGCGGCCTCCTGCTTGCCACAGGCGGTCATGACAAAGGCGGCGGCAAGGGCGGCAAGAAGGGCAGAGGTCTTCATGGTGGTGTGTCCCGTGTTGAAGTTGCAGGTGGAAACGACACCGGCCAGCGAACCGATGCACCAGATCAATGCATGGCGAGGATTGCGGACCGGTCATGACGCACCACGGTTGTGATGCGCCTAGGCCTCGTATCCTAGCCTGCAAAAATCAAGCGGGTTTACCCTGATCAAGTTTTTCTTTTCGACACAGATTCCGTGGCGTGCGCACCATCCGGGTGTGAGGAATTCACAGGCCCAGCACCGTGGCGGCGAAACCGGGCCTTCCCCGCTGCCAGGCCGATTCGAGGCGCTCCCTCAGGCCGAGCACACGCGACGGTTCGTCACTGGCCACCAGCACGCTGCGCACGGGATCGACACGCTCCATGCACCACCCCGGTGCCCACCATGCGCTGGGCACCTCCCCTTCGCCCGCCGAAGTCCAGACATGGGCCTCCACCAGATGCGACCACTGGACACGCCACTGCACCAGCCGGGGATGCCGCTCCCGCAGCTTCTGGAAGTCGCGCGCCAGAAAACGGATGCGGCGCCCCTGGGCGGCCCAGTCCTGCAGCGCCTGAACCACGGCCCGGTCGCCCAATGGCCAGTCCTCGAAATCGGCATCGGAGAACACCAGCGGACTCCAACCCCTGGCGGCAGCCGTCTCGATGGCCTGCTGCACCAGATCCGAAAAGAGCTGGCGGCCCTGCAGACGCCCCACGGGCAAGGAGGGCAGAGCGGCACCCGCCGGTTCAGTTCCCATGATCAAACCCCTCATCCTCGCGATGCAACCAGCCGGCATCGAACCAGTCGGCCAGCAGGGCCTGGGCGCCGGTGCTGGCCTTCGCCACGGACCGGTGATCCAGCCGCCGGTGGTCGGCCAGCGCCTGCATGAGCCGTGCATCGGCCCCCCCGGCACGAAAGCTCTCGCCATTGATGAACACATGGCGCTCGTCGTACATCATGCGGGTGCGGCGATCCAGCACCACGGCCCCGGGCGACCAGGCCTGTCGGGGTTCGTCGAACCAGACCGAGGGCTTCGGCTCGGTCATCACCTCACCCAGGGCGCAGGCCAGCGAGCCCCGGTCGGCCAGCAGGCGCTGCAAGGCATCGCCGGCAAACGCCAGCAGATCCGGCGGCATGGCCCCCGGGCGGGGGGTGGCCAGCTGGCCCGGATCACGGTAAAGGGTGTTGTCCTCATAGGCTTCGCCCATGCGCTGCACCAGCTCGGCCGCCAGCCCCGCCCGCTGCGGCACACGGAATCCGACCGAGCAGGTCATGCAGTCGGTGCCTTCGGCCACCCCGTCGTGGGCCCAGCGGGGCGGCAGGTAGAGCATGTCGCCGGGCTCCAGCACGTGCTCCTGCTCCGGCTCAAACCGGCTGAGGATCTTGAGAGGCACGTCCGGTTCGAGCGACAGATCCTTCTGGCGGCCGATGCGCCACCGCCGGCGGCCGCTGGCCTGCAACAGGAACACGTCGTAGCTGTCGAAATGGGGCCCGACGCCGCCGCCGTCGCTGGCCCAGGACATCATC
>JALOSN010000406.1 GCA_025458415.1 Hydrogenophaga sp. | reverse complement strand
GGGCTACAAGCTGGCCGAGGCCGATCCCATCGCCTACCATGGTCCGGGCAAGTTCGATCCGTCGGTCGGGCTGGTCAAGCCCGAGACGCCGCCGAAGCCGACCTTCACCCAGGTGTTCGGCCAGTGGTTGTGCGACATGGCCGAGGCCGATCCGCGGCTGGTGGGCATCACCCCCGCCATGCGGGAGGGTTCGGGCATGGTGGAGTTCCACAAGCGCTTTCCCGGTCGCTACTTCGATGTCGGCATTGCCGAGCAGCATGCGGTCACTTTCGCTGCCGGCCTGGCGTGCGAGGGCATGTCGACCTTCCTGCAGCGCGGGTACGACCAGCTCATCCACGACGTGGCCCTGCAGAACCTGCCCATGGTGTTCGCGCTGGACCGTGCCGGGCTGGTGGGGGCCGACGGAGCGACCCATGCCGGTGCCTACGACATCGCCTACCTGCGCTGCATCCCCAACATGTCGGTGGCCTGTCCGGCCGACGAGGCCGAGACACGGCAGCTGCTCTCGACCGCTCATGCCCAGAACCACCCGGTCGCCGTGCGCTACCCGCGTGGCGCCGGTGTGGGCGCCGAGGTGCCAGCCGGTCTGGAAGGGCTCCCGTTCGGCCAGGGTGAGGTGCGGCTCCGGGGTCGTGGGGTGGCCATCCTCGCCTTCGGCACCCTGCTGTACCCGGCACTGCAGGTGGGGCAGTCGCTGGGCGCAACAGTGGCCAACATGCGCTGGGCCAAACCCCTGGATCTGGCCCTGCTGCGGGAGCTGGCCACCAGCCACTCGGCCCTGGTGACGGTCGAAGAGGGGTGCGTCATGGGGGGCGCCGGTTCGGCCGTGCTGGAGGCTCTGCAGGCGCAGGGACTGGTGCTGCCTGTGCTGACGCTGGGCCTGCCGGACCGCTTCATCGAGCACGGAGACCCCGGCAAACTGCTCGCCCTTCAAGGCCTGGATGCCCCTGGCATCGAGCAGGCCATTCGGCAGCGGCTGGCCGACCACCTTCAGCCGATGACGGGGTTGAAGTCCGTCGCCTGAGCCCGGAAACGGGCGGAGGGCGGGTCAATGCAAAAAATTTCACAGGCCCGTTGATGCCGTTTGCAGCCAGGCCTGACAAAGCTTGCATCAAGCTGAACACAGGGGCGGCAAAGTCCTCCAACGAGGGAAAACCCCCAAGGGTCGGGGTGCACGCCTTCCTACAATGAGCGCGACTGTTCAGTAGTCAACCGTCCCCGCAGGGTGACGGCGCAGTTCACTCACAACCACGGAGTCAATCAACATGGATCGTCGTTCCCTCATCAAGCATGCGGGCGTTGCCGGTGTGCTCGCCGCCGGTGTCGCTCCTGCCGTTCACGCCCAGGCCACCATCCGCTGGCGTCTGGCCTCCAGCTTCCCCAAGGCACTGGACACCATCTACGGCGCGGCGGATGTGTTTGCCAAGGGCGTCAGCGAAATGTCCGGCGGCAAGTTCACCATCTCGGTGCACCCCGGCGGTGAACTGATGCCGGCTTTCGGCGTGGTCGACGGCGTGCAGCAGGGCACCGTTGAAGTGGCCCACACCGCCCCTTACTACTTCCATGGCAAGGACGAGACCTTCGCCATCGGCACCGCCATCCCCTTCGGCCTCAACAGCCGCCAGCTGACGGCCTGGTTCTACGACGGCAACGGCATGAAGCTGATGCGCGAGTTCTACGACCAGTACAACATCGTCAACTTCTGCGGCGGCAACACCGGCGCCCAGATGGGCGGCTGGTACCGCAAGGAGATCAAGGGCGCCGCTGACATCAAGGGCCTGAAGATGCGCATCGGCGGTTTTGCCGGGCGCGTGCTCGAGCGCATGGGTGGCGTGCCCCAGAACATCCCTGGCGGCGAAATCTACCAGGCGCTGGAGAAGGGCACCATCGACGCCACCGAGTGGGTGGGACCGTACGACGACGAGAAGCTGGGCTTCCAGAAGGTGGCCAAGAACTACTACTACCCGGGCTGGTGGGAAGGTGGCGCCCAGCTGGACTTCTACATCAACAAGGCGGCCTTCAACGGCCTGTCGGCCGAGAACAAGGCCATTGTGGAACACGCGGCTGCCAACGCCCACACCACCATGCAGGCCATGTACGACTCCCGCAACCCGGCGGCGCTCAAGCGCCTGGTGGCCGGTGGCGCCAAGGTGCTGCCGTTCCCTCGCGCCGTGATGGACGAAGCCTTCAAGCAGTCCATGGGGCTGTACGAAGAACTCAGCGCCAAGAACGCCAACTGGAAGAAGGTGTACAGCGACTACGCCAACTTCCGCCGGGATCAGAACCTCTGGTTCCGCTTCACCGAAGCCCGCTTTGACAGCTACATGCAGGCTGCCAAGCTCTAAGCTGGCTTTATGTCCGGCAAAGAACCCCGCCTGTGCGGGGTTTTTTGCGCGGACGGTGGTTGTCAGCCTCGCCACAGCTGCCGCCGACGGCGCCCGCTAGACTGGCGCCTTGCTTCCCAAACCCATCTCCATGGGGATCATCATGCCTTTCCTCCTCCAGATCTCACGCCTGATCGATGGCATCAACCGGGCCATCGGCGTCTTGGCCATGTGGATGATCCTGGCTGCGACGCTGATCAGTGCCGGCAACGCCATCATCCGAAAGGTGTTTGGCACCAGCTCCAACGCCTGGCTCGAAATGCAGTGGTACCTGTTTGCTGCCGTCTTCATGCTCGGTGGCGGGTATGCCTTCCTGCGCAATGCCCATGTGCGCATCGATTTCATCTCGAACAAGTTCAGCGCCCGCACCCGCAACTGGATCGATGTGGCCGGCATCATCGTGTTCCTTCTGCCCCTGTGCTACATGATGATCACCCTGGGCTGGCCGCTGTTCGAGCGGGCCTGGGTATCCGGCGAGGTGTCGACCAATGCCGGTGGCCTGATCCGG
>JALOSN010000405.1 GCA_025458415.1 Hydrogenophaga sp. | reverse complement strand
TGCCAGCCGCACCCGTACCGGGCTGGTGCTGGGTACCCCCAGCTTCATGTCGCCCGAACAGCTGGCCGGCCAGCCGCTGGATGGCCGTTCCGACCTGTATTCGCTGGGTGCCACCCTCTACCAGCTGCTCACCGGCCAGCTGCCGCTGCAGGCCGAATCGATGGCGGCGTTGATGTACCGCATCGCCAACGACACGCCCACCGACCTGCGCGGACTGCGACCTGACCTGCCGGCCGGGCTGGCCGAGCTGGTGGCACAGCTGCTGGCCAAAGCGCCCGCCGCCCGGCCGACCAGCGGCGACATGCTGGCCGATGCCATCGAGCAACTGCGTTCCCAGCTACCGGCGGGCCTGGCGGTCGAGCCGAGCCCGTTCAGGCCGGCCGGCGCAGACGCCTATGCGGCCACCCAGATCCTGCCCGGCCGTGCCGCCGCAGAGCCATGGTCATAACACGGCACAATGCGGTCATAAGTTCCATTTCCATGAATTTCGAGTATTTCAGCCTCACCGACACCGGCATGGTGAGGGAAAACAACGAAGACTCCGTGCTGCTGGATACGGAGAACCACGTCGTGATCCTGGCCGATGGCATGGGGGGATACAACGCGGGCGAGGTGGCCAGTGCCATGGCCACCACCTACGTCAGGACCGAACTGGGGCGCTGGCTGGCCGAGGGCGGGCACGAGGCCACCCCGCGGGAGTTGCGTCGCGCCATGGAAATCTGCATCGACAATGCCAACCGGTCGATCTTCAATGCCGCCAATGCCGAGGCGCATTACGCCGGCATGGGCACGACGCTGGTCATGGGGGTGTTCCAGAAAACCCGCGCCATGATCGGGCATGTGGGCGATTCGCGCTGCTACCGGCTGCGCGAGGGCCAGTTCGTGCAGCTCACGCGCGACCATTCGCTGCTGCAGGAACAGATCGATGCCGGCCTGATTTCACCCGAGCAGGCCCAGTTCGCCACCCACCGCAACCTGGTCACCCGGGCCCTGGGCGTGGAAGACACGGTGTTGCTGGAGGTCAGCGAGTTCCGCATCGAGGACGGTGATCTTTACCTGTTCTGTTCGGACGGACTGAACGACATGATGTCCGACGAGCGCATCGCCGCCCTGCTGGTGACCGCTGGCACGCTCGAGGAAAAGGCACATGCCCTGGTGGCGGCGGCCAACGATTGCGGCGGGCGGGATAATATTTCGGTCATACTGGCACAGGCCCGCGCACGTCCGGCCCGACGGGGTCTGTTCTCGCGCATGCTGGGTACCTGATCTTCCGTCAGCCCGAAGTCCTAGAATCCACGCAGTACTACAAGTCTCCAGAGGAGTCGGCCATGCCGAAAATGATCGTTTCCATCGACGGTGTCGTGATCAAGGAAGTGCAGCTCACCAAGGACCGCACCACCCTGGGCCGGCGTCCGTACAACGACATCGTGATCGACAACCTGGCGGTCAGCGGCGAGCACGCCGTGCTCCAGATGTCGGGTGCCGACGTGTTCCTGGAAGACCTCAACAGCACCAACGGCACCTACGTCAACGGCAAGGCGATCAAGAAGCAGCAGCTGGGCAACGGCGACACGGTCGAGATCGGCAAGTACAAGATCAAGTTCATCCACGACGGCAGCCCCGACAGCTACGAGAAGACCATGGTGATCAACACCGCCCAGGGGGCGGGAGGCGCCGGCGAGGCGGCCGAAGCGGCCGGTCCGGCCGCGATCCGCGTCATGTCGGGTGCAGCCGCCGGCCGCGAGGTGCCGCTGGTCAAGGTGGTCACCACCATCGGCAAGCCCGGTGTCGCCGTGGCGGCCATCACCAAGCGGCCGCACGGCTACGTGGTCGCCCTGGTGGAAGGGGTCAACAAGCCGACCGTCAATGGCAAGCCGCTGGGCAGCGAGCCGGTGCAACTGCACAACGGGGACGTGATCGACCTCGCGGGCACCCAGATGCAGTTCGTCCAGCAGTGAAGTTCGCCGCCTGCCCTTGGTCGGTGGGCGTCTGACCCCGGCGTCTGGCCATGAAGGCCATCAGGCGACACGGCCCGCGCATGGTCGTGTCTTTGCTTCCGCTCGTGCTGGCCTTGATGCATGTGCTGGGTTTCTGGCGCATGGAGCCCCTTGAACGGCTGGACCAGATCGTCTATGACGCGCGACTGAAGGCCACCCTGCCCGGGGGCATGGACGAGCGGCTGGTGATCGTCGACATCGACGAGAAAAGCCTGGCCGAACAGGGGCGCTGGCCCTGGCCCCGCGACCGGGTGGCGGCCCTCATCGACGAGCTGTTCGAGCGACAGGGCATCCGGGTGCTGGGTCTGGACACCGTGTTCGCCGAGCCCGACGACAGTGCCGGCCTCTCGCGCCTGCAGGCGCTCGCCCGGGGGCCGCTGGCCGGGCGTCCCGAACTCGCCGCAGAGGTGCAGCAACTGTTGCCCGAGCTGGACCTGGATGCCCGCCTGGCCAGGGCGCTCAAAGGTCGTCCGGTCGTACTGGGCTACTACTTCACCAGCGACCGGCAGGCACGCACCAGTGGCACCTTGCCAGCCCCGGTGCTCACGCGCGAAGACCTGCAGGGTGGTCGGCTGCAGGCCACCCGCTGGGACGGGTACGG
>JALOSN010000404.1 GCA_025458415.1 Hydrogenophaga sp. | reverse complement strand
GGGACGGTAGTCGCCATCCAGGATGTGGGGCACGCGGTTCTCGAACATCCAGCTCATACCGGCCGAGTTGCAGATCACTTCATAGAGCTGGCGCGGATCCGCCCCCGCCCGCATGCCCAAGGCCATGGCCTCGCAAGCGGTGGCGATGTGCACGCCAGCCAGGTGCTGGTTGACCATCTTCACAGTCGAGCCAATGCCCGCGCGGTCACCCAGTCGGTACACCTTGCCCGCAAAGGCTTCAAGCAAGGGACCCGCCGCCTCAAAAGCCTGCGGATCACCGGAGGCCATCACGGTCATCTGCCCATCCGCCGCCTTGCGTGCGCCACCGGACACCGGTCCGTCGATCAGGTGGAGGCCTTGCTCGGCCAGGCGTTGCGCCCACAACGGCGGCAAGGCCGGGTCAACGGTGGCCGAGGCCACCACCACCGAACCCCTGCGCATTCGGGCTGCAATCCCCTGCTCGCCGAACAGCACCTCCTCGGTTTGCGCGGCGTTGACCACCAGCACGAGAACCACGTCGCAGTGCGCAGCCAGGTCGGCCGGGGTGGCCACGCTGTGTCCGCCGGCCTGCGCCAGGGCCTCACGGGCCTCGGGCCTGGTGTCGCAGCCCCAGACCGGCGTGCCACGACGCAGGGCCGACAAGGCGGCCCCCATGCCCATGGAGCCCAGGCCAATGACGCCCAAGGTGGCTGTCGGTGTTGTCATGATGCGCGCTTGCGTTGTTTGGAAGAGGGGTTGCCCGCCTGCTGAAGCACCTGCCCCAGCGCAGCACGCACGGACTCGTCGGCGCGCTCGATGCGTTGCTCTGCATTGACCATGTGCCGCACCGCAGCGCGGCGAGCCGCTGCCGCATCGCCCTTGCAGATGGCACGGACAATGGCCTGGTGTTCGGCACGCACCTGGCGCATGAACTCGCGGTGCATGGCCTCGTTGGCCCGCGTCACGTGAATGGCGTCGCGCAGGTACTGCTCCAGAAAATCGAGCAGGCCTTCAAACTGGGGGTTGTCGGTGATGCGTGCGATGGTGCGGTGAAAGTGCAGATCTTCCTCGACCCCGTCACGCCCCTGCTCCACGGCTTCGTCGATGGCGGCCAGGGCCAGCTCCAGCTGACGGCCTTTGGCTGGCGTGATGCGCGCCGCAGCCAGAGCCGCCACCTCGCCTTCAAGCGAGCGACGCACCTCGACCACCTGCAGGACGGCCGTGAGCGAGCGCAGCACCGCCGGATCGAACACCAGCGCCCGCGCCGGCCCGGCAGCCGCGACAAACATGCCCGAGCCCTGCCTGGAGGTCAGCCAGCCCGTCGACTTCAACCGACTGACTGCCTCGCGAACCACCGTTCGTGACACGCGGTATTCGACCGTCAGGCTTTGCTCGGTGGGCAGACGATGGCCCGGCGCCCACTCACCTGACTCTATGCGCTCGCGCAACAACGATGCCAGTCGGTCACTGAGCCGGTCGCTGGGCCGGTCGGGTGTCTGAAGAGAAGGAGCGGTTGCGAGCATGGCGTCGATAATTTGTATGTCATCATACAAATCTTCCAACACGCAACAAGCCCGGGTTTTCACTGACGGCGCCCGGCCGGCCCTGGGCTGGGACCGCTCGTCTAGCCCATCGAATGCAGCCCCAGGCGGTTGCCTTCGGTGTCGATGAAGTGCGCAAAGAAACCGAAGCCGTTGCCGATGTCGGTCTTGGGTACCGCCACCTGGCCACCGGCCGGCTCCACGCGCGCGAGCATGACCGAAAGATCGTCACCGCCGTTGAAATACACCAGGGAGCCGCTCTGCGAAGGTGCGGTGCCGTCGCCGTGCACGATGGCGCCGCTGACCTGGTCCGGGTCGCTCGACAGGAAACCCATGGTCGATGGACCCATGGTCATGACCTCGATGGGGTGGCCCAACAGGGCCTCGTAGAACGCCCTGGCCCGGGCGAAGTCAAGCACGGGAATTTCGCACCAGGCGAGGACGTGGGGACGGTTGGGCATGGCGACCTCCTTGAAAAGACGGAGTCGCCACTGTGCCGGGTCGGAGCCGGCGGGTCAACCCGGTGCCATGCCCCTGCCGATCAGCCACAACAGGACCAGCAGCACCCCCAGCACCAGGTAGGTCAGGGGCCGGCGGTACAAGTCCGTCCGGGATGATCGCGCCGGCCCGTCAGCCGCTGCGGGCGCCCGGGGCACACCCATGGCATACAGCCTCTGCTCCACCGCCAACAGCCCCATCTGCCGCGCAGCCTGCAGCGGCGTCGCGGCATCGAATTCGGACGGCAGGGTCGGGTTGGCTCCGTGGTCCAGCAGGTACAGGGCCACCGTCTCCTGGCCCGCCAGAATGGCGGCCACCAGTGGGGTGGACAGGAACTCCGAGTGGGCGTAGTTCACGTCCACCCCCGACTTCACGTGGTGCTCCACCAGCGCCAGGTCGCCCGCGCAACCGGCGTTGAACATTTCCTTCCAGTCGCCCCCAGACATACGCCTCCTTCGCACAGCGGTAGGGTCCGCCGTTCGCAGCCCACGCACAGTCTGACAGAGAGCCGCCCGCACCAGGTCAAGCCCCTGGGGTTTCTGCGGGGGCCACGTGGGCATCCCGGGCACCTGCGGCACACTGG